>CAMLIU010000001.1 GCA_946479995.1 uncultured Gemmatimonadota bacterium
GCGGCGTCGGAGCTGTGGAACGTGCTGGAACGGCACGAGCCACCGCCGGAGCAGAGCGTGCACCGGCTCGCCAACCGCGGATTCTGGCGCAAGGTGGACATGAGCACCGAGCCTGGCGGAGCGCGACTGCGCTACGAGGATCGCGACCTGCACCTCGACCTCGGCGCCATCGCCAAGGGCTACGGCATCGATCGCGCGACGCAGGTGCTGCGTGACCGCGGGGTGCGCCACGCCATCGTCACCGTGGGCGGCGACCTGTTCGCACTCGGCAGCGCCCCCGATGGTGAGGACTGGACGGTGGGCATCCGCGACCCGCATGACCTCGATGGCATTGCCGGCACGCTGAGGGTCCGCGACCGCGCCGTCGCTACGTCGGGGGACTACGAGCGCTTCTTCAGGTACCGGGGCGTGCGCTACCACCACCTCATCGATCCAGCGACCGCCGCGCCGCGGCGGACGCCATTCCACAGCGCAACGGTGCTCGCGAGCCGCTGCATCGACGCGGACGCCGCGTCGACCGCCGTGTTCGGCCTTCCGGGCACCGCCGCGCTATCCATCGCCCGCCGACTCGACGAACGCGCCGAGGTGATTCCACTGACGTGAGGGACCGCGAGGGGCACCCTCGGGAGGCAGCCATGAAGAGCCAGAAGATCTACTGCGGCGCATGCGACCGGAACGTCCGCGTCCTGATCACCAACCCTCCCTCGGTCACGGAGGGTCAGGCACCGCTGCACGACTCGGAGGTGGTGTGCCTCGAGATCGGGGATCACTGCACGGGCAGCGTCTGCCCGCTCGGCGCTGCCGCCCCTGACGACATGGTCCGACGGCTCATGCACAGCGGCATCCCGCTGGAAGGGCTGCGCACGGTGACGGCGGTGTGCCCCGAGTGCGAATTCGTGTCGGAGCTGGCGCTGCAGCCGGGCGGGCATGCCACCTGCCTGCTCTGCGGCTCGACCGTGTCGTGGAAGATCGAGGTGGCCTAGCTCACTCGATGGTCTTCGAGAACCGGCGCGTGGCGATCGTCACGAGCACCACGCCGAACAGCGCCAGCACGAGCACCTCGCGCCAGATGTACTCGATGCCGTTGGCCTTGAGCAGGATCCCGCGCACGAGCTCCAGGTAGTACGTGAGCGGGATCAGCAGGCCGATCCACTGCGCGACCACCGGCATCGCGTCGCGCGGGAACATGAAGCCGGAGAGCAGGATGTTCGGCAGGATGAAGAACATCCCGAGTTGCATCGCCTGTACCTGGGTCCTGGCAATGGCCGACACAAGGAGCCCGAGCGCGAGGTTGGCGATCACGTAGGTGAGCGTCACCAGGTAGAGCAGCACCAGGCTGCCGCGGATCGGGATGTCGAAGAGCAGCTTGCCGAGCAGGAGCACGACCGTCATCTGCACGTAGGCCACGAGCACGAAGGGCACGAGCTTGCCGAGCATCAGGCTCGTGCGGCTGATCGGGGTGACGATGAGCTGCTCGAGCGTCCCCCGCTCCCGCTCGCGCACCACCGCCATGCTGGCGATCGGCACGAGCGTCATCATGAGCAGGATCCCCACCATTCCGGGCACGATGTACGCCGAGCTGCGGAGCGCCGGGTTGTACCAGGGACGGACGCGCAGGTCGAGCGGAACGACGCGCGGCGACGAGGCCCGCACCATCTGCAGGGCACGGAACTGCCCCGCCTGCGACGCCGCGGCGATGGCCGCCGACGACGCCAGCGGGTCCGCGGCATCGACGATCACCTGCGCCTGCGCGGTGCGGCCGCGCTTGATGTCGCGCATGAACTCGGGCGGGATCACGAACGCGGCGCGCGCGCTGCCGCGCCGGATGCGATCCTCGAGCGCATGACGGTCGGCGACGTACTCCACGACATCGAAGTTGCCCGTATTGCGCAGCGTCGAGATCAGGGCCCGGCTCTCCGAGCTGTTCGACTGGTCGAGCACCACGGCGGGAAGGTGGCGAACCTCCGTGCGAATCGCGTAACCGAAGAGCATGAGCTGCACGGCGGGGATCACCACCATCATGCCGAGGGTGAGCCGGTCGCGGCGCATCTGGATGAACTCCTTCCAGAGCATCGGCCAGAAGCGCGACTTCCGCAGCCCCTCCGGCCTTCTCACCTGCCGACCTCCCGACCTTCGTCCTGCAGCTGCAGCTCGATGAACACGTCCTCCACGGACGGCTTCCCGAACTGCGCCGTGATCTCCGCCGGCGTCCCCTGCGCGATGAGCCGGCCGCGCGAGAGGAAGGCGAGCCGGTCGCACCGCTCGGCTTCGTCCATGTAGTGGGTGGTGACGAGCACGGTGGTGCCGGCATGTGCCAGCGCGTGGATCAGCTCCCAGAAGCGGCGGCGCGACGCCGGGTCCACGCCGGCGGTGGGCTCGTCGAGGAAGAGCAGCGGCGGCTCGTGTGCGGTGGCGCAGGCAAGGGCGAGGCGCTGCTTCCACCCGCCGGAAAGGGTGCCGGCGAGCTGGTCGCGGCGCGGTGCGAGGCCGCGCTCGCCCAGCAGCGCCTCCAGCCTCTCGCGCCGCTCCTCGCCGTGCAGGCCGTACACCGTGGCGTAGAAGCGCAGGTTCTCGTAGACGGTGAGGTCGTCGTACAGCCCGAAGCGCTGCGACATGTAACCGATGCGGGTGCGCAGCGCCTCGGCCTCACGACGCACGTCGAGTCCCACCACCACCGCCTCTCCGGACGTGGGCGCGAGCAGGCCGCACAGCATGCGGATCGTCGTCGTCTTCCCCGAGCCGTTGGGACCGAGCAGCCCGAACACCTCGCCACGCGCCACGTCGAGGTCGAGCGCGTCCACGGCCACCAGCGTGCCGAATACCTTCCGCAGCGCCCGCGTATGGATCGCCGCGGTCACCGTCATGGCGGGGTGCCGAGGAGGTGCACGGTCACCGGCAGTCCCGCCTTGAGCCGTCCCGTCGTGTCGCTGAGCTCCACGCGCACGGCGAACACCAGGTCGGCGCGCTCGTTCTCCGTGAGCGCCACGCGTGGGGTGAACTCGGCGCGCGTGGCCACGGCAGACACGCGGCCGGGAATGGGAGTGTCGGGGTACGCGTCGAGCCGCGCGTCGGCCTTCTGTCCCACGCGCACGCGCGAGAAGGCGTGCTCGTTGAGGTAGACGCGCACGAAGGGGCGACTCGCATCGGCGATGGTGACGGCGGGCTGGCCGGCACCAAGCACCTCTCCGGGCTCGGCGTTGCGGCTGCTGATCACGCCACTGATGGGCGCCCGGAGCACGAGCTCGGCCGCGCTGCTCTCGAGGGCGCGAAGTGCGGCGGCGGCAGCGCGGACCTCGGTCTGCGCCTGGGCGATGGCTTCCGGGCGCGCGCCCTGTGAGAGCAGGCGAAGGTTCGCCCGTGCGGCGTCGCGGCGGCTCACCGCCTGCGCCGCGGCATTACGTGCCGCGTCGAGCTGCTGCCGGCTCACCGTGCCGCTTTCGGCGAGAGGAGTGAGCCGCCGCAGGTCAGCGGACGTCCGGACTACTTCCGCCTCGGCGCCCTCCAGCTCCGCCGCCGCTCGCGCGCGGTCGGGAGAGGAGCGGCCCATGGTGAGGTCGTGCAGCACCGCCTCGGCGCCGGCGAGCCGCGCGCGTCGGGCATCGAGATCGGCGGACATCGTGGCCTGGGTGAGCTGGGCAACGATGTCCCCCTGCTTCACCTGCGCGCCCTCGCGCGGGATGACACGCTCCACGCGAGCGGGCGACGTAGGCGCTACGTCCACCTCCACCATCTCCACCGTGCCCACGCCGGACAGCTCGTCGGGAGTGGAACGATGGCAGGCCGGAAGCGCGGCGAGGGCGAGCGCGGCGAGAATGCGGTGGCGCATGTCCAGGAGTGGAGATGCGCGAATATGTCGGGAGGGGCAGACGGGTACAATCGGGAGAAGCAGGACTCGCTGAAGTGATCTCCCCTACGGCTCCCGGGCTGACCTGCGACCGGGCGTCCCTCGCACCCTCGAGGGGACGGAACCATTCCCCAGCGAGTCTCGAGGACGACCACTATCCCCGACCAGTGGCGTGGAGCGTTAGATTGCCCGTCCACGAATCCCCCGGACCGTACCCCATGCCGCCTGACCGGGCTCCGGTCTCGTCTCCCCGGCCGCCGCTCTCCCTGCTCGCCGACAGCATCCCGATCGGCATCGCCGCCGTGGACGACGCCGGGCGACAGAGCTACGTCAACGAGACCTTCGCGCGCATGGTCGGCTGGTCGCGTGACGAGCTGGTGGGCGCTACCCCGCCATTCGTGTACTGGCCACCGGAGGAGCTCTCGCGCATCGAGGAAGCCCTCGCCGATACCCTTCGCGGCCAGGCGCCTGCGGAGGGCTACGTCGTCCGCTTCCGGCGCCGCGAGGGCACGACCTTCGACGCGCTCCTTCACCTCGGACGGATCGCCAGCGGCGGGCCGGTGCCGGAGGGGTGGGTCGCATCGATCGCCGACGTCTCCGCGCAAGTGGCAATGCGGCGCGAGCTGGAGGATTCCGCGCGCCGCCAGGCGGCGCTCCAGCGCCTCACCTCCGCCCTGACGATCACGCTCACGCGCGAGGAAGTGGCGCACGTCGTCATCACCGCGGGCATTCCAGCGGTGGGCGGGGAGCGAGGGTCCGTGGCCGTCGTGAACGGCGACCATACCGCGCTCGACGTGATCGCAGTGGTGGGCTACTCCGCGCGCGCGCGCGAGCGGTTCCAGTCCCTCGCGCTCGACTCTCCATTTCCGCTCACGGACTCCGTGCGCGACAAGCGTGCGCAATTCTTCCCGTCGCTGGAGTCGCGACTGGCGACCTACCCCCACCTCGGCGAGCTGCTCACGGAGAACGGTGGTGGTGCGATGGCGAGCATCCCGCTGGTGGTCGGGGACCGAGTGCTCGGCGCCATCGGCATCAACTGGCGCGAGCGGCGGAGCTTCTCGGCGGAGGAACGGGACTTCCTCCAGCTCCTGGCGCACCAGTGCTCGCTCGCACTCGAGCGCGCGCGTCTCTACGAGGAGGAGCTTTACGCGCGCCGCGAGGCGGAGGCGGCCAACCGCGCCAAGAGCGACTTCCTCGCATCCATCAGCCACGAGCTGCGCACCCCGCTCAACGGCATCGCCGGCTACGTGGACCTGCTCCTGCTGGGAGCGCGCGGTCAGCTGACCCGGGAGCAGCAGAACGACCTCGAGCGCGTACGCTTCAACCAGCGGCACCTCACCTCGCTGATCGAGGACGTGCTTTCCTTCGCGCGCATCGAGGCGGGACGGCTGGAGGTGGAGCGCCTGCCGGTGCGGCTGGACGAAGTGCTGGAATCGGTGCCGCATCTCGTGGGTCCGCTGATGCACGGCGCCGGCGTCGACTTCGTGCACGAGCCGTGTGATCCGGGCCTCGTCGTCCTGGGCGATCGGGAGCGGATCGTCCAGATCTGCGTGAACCTCCTCGCGAACGCCGCCAAGGCCACGCCGCGCGGCGGCCAGGTGCGCCTTGCCGCCGAGCGAGCGGGAACGCGCGTGCTCGTCCACGTGACCGACACCGGCATCGGCATCCCGCGGGAGAAGCTGGGCGAGATCTTCTCGCCCTTCATCCAGCTCGGGCGCTCGCTCAGCGCCCCTCGCTCCGGTACGGGGCTCGGCCTGTCCATCTCGCGCGGCCTCGCGGAGGCGATGGGTGCCGAGCTGACGGTGGAGAGCGAGGTAGGTGCGGGCTCGCGCTTCACCCTGGCACTCGCGACACCGTAGGCAGGTCAGTCGTCGCTGAGCACTGCGGCCGCCGGGCCTTCACGGACTGCCACGCCCCGCTCGAGGACGACCACCCGGTCTGCCCAGCTCCGCGCGAACTCAAGGTCGTGCGTCGCCACGAGCAGCGCGCGCCCTTCCGCCGCCAGCGCGCGCAGGGTGCGTCCGAGTGCGTCGCGCCGCTGCGGGTCGAGCGCCGCGGTGGGCTCGTCCATGAGGAGCACGCGAGGATCGAGCGCCAGCGCGCGGGCGATGGCGACGCGCTGCGCCTCGCCGCCGGAGAGCTGTCGTGGCAGCGCGTTCGCGCGGTGTGCCACGCCGAGCGACTCGAGGAGCGACATCGCGCGCGCTTCGGCCTGCGCGGGGTCCATCTGCATGGCATGCACGAGCGCGAGCGTCACGTTCTCCCGCGCCGGCAGGTGCTCGAACAGTGAGTGTGCCTGGAACACCATGCCCGCGGCACGGCGCAGACCGCGCAGGCGCGACTCGGGTGGCACGGCTCCCGGTCGGAGCTGGAAGTCGCCCACCCGGATGGTGCCGGCACTGAACGGTTCCAGCCCGATGATGGTGCGCAGTGCGGTGGACTTCCCTGCCCCCGACTCGCCCATGAGCGCCACCAGCTCACCGGGCTCCACGTCCAGGTCGAGACCGCGGAGCACCGGCGTGCCCCCGCGCGCCACCTGGAGCTCGCGCACGACGAGCGTGTGGGTCACGCCGCGCTCCAGCGGCGCTCGAGGCGCCGCGCGAGATGGGCGAGGGGGAGCGACATCATGAGGTAGATGACGGCGCAGAGCGCACCGGGTACCACCCAGCTCCCGATGTTCGTCGCGTAGATGGCCGTCTGCTTGGTCAGCTCGACCACCGTGATCACCGACACGAGTGACGAATCCTTGAGCAGGGCGACGAAGTCGTTCGTCATCGGTGCGAGCGCCAGGCGCAGCGCCTGCGGACCACGCACGAAGCGGAGGATCTGGAGCTCCGAGAGGCCCAGGGTGCGCGCCGCCTCGAGCTGCGGCCGTGGGATGGCCTGCAGCGCGCCGCGGTAGATCTCCGATTCGTACGCCGCATAGTTGAGCCCGAGCCCGATCACCGCCGCGGCAAAGGCGGGAAGGCGCACCACGCTCGACAATCCATAGTACAGCACGAAGAGCTGGAGCAGCACCGGTGTGCCGCGAACCACCTCCACGTACGCGGCAAGGGCGGCGCGCAAAGGCGCGCCGCCGTACACCCTCCCCGCGGCGATCAGCACGCCGGCGCCAACGGCGAGCAGCATGGAGAGCACCGACAGAACGAGAGTCACCACCGCGGCGCGGCCGAGGCTCGGCAGGTACGAGGCGATGGAGCGCGACGAGGACCCTGCTTCCGGCTCGGCGGCGCGTGGATTCGCCAGCACGCGCGCATAGTACGCCGCCTCGGCGTCATCCCACGAGTCCCAGGCGCGGAACGCCTTCTCCAGCGAGCCATCGCGCATGCGCGCGAGCAGGATGGCGTTCACGCTGTCGCGGAGCGCCGTCCGGTCGTGCGCCATCACCGCCACGTAGTGACCGAGCGCCACCGGCTCCGGCTGGATGACGAAGCCACCGGTGCGGCGCAGGGAACGCTGCGCGATGATGTGGTCGAGCAGCACCGCGTCCAGGCGGCCGGACACGAGGTCCTCGTAGGGGTGGACGTCGTCGTCGTAGGAGACGGGCACCACGCCGTGCTTCGCCTTGGCCTCGAGCAGCAGGCGCCAGGCGCCGGTGGCGGCGAGCGTCCCCACCCGATGACCGCCGAGGTCGGCGAGGGTGCGGAAGCTCGCCGAGTCCGCGGGGCGCACGGCGAGCACCTCGCGGAACTCGTAGTACGGGATGCTCACCGCGTGTCGCTCGCGCAGGTCGGGACGGTCTTCCACGCCGGACATGCCGATATCGAAATCGCCGCGCTCCACCGACTGCTCGATCGACGCCCACGCCACCTGCACGAACTGCGGCTGGCGGCCGAGGCCGCGCGCGACCATGGCGGCGATGTCCACGTCGAAGCCGCGGACGTGCGACGGATCGGCAGGATCGGCCTCGACGAATGGCGCGCCCCCTTCCGCGTCGCCACCCCAGCGGAGCACGGAGCCGCCCGCCGCCGGCGCGGCGGTCCGCTGGCAGGCGGTGAATGCAGCGAGGAGGAGGACGGGAAGGAGGCGGCGCATGCGCGACAAACATAGCGCCGCGCCGCCGCGCTGTGCGCCCTCACGATGAAACCAATGAACTGACGCGAAGGATCGCTACGCCGCCGTGGATACCCTGTAGTGCGCGATGCACTCGCGCTCTCGTCCACGCACTACGCGCCGCCCCTCCAGCGGGCCCTTCGTGGCAGTGACGACGGTAGCGCGGTGCTCAGCGTCGCGGCCGTCGTAATAGATCACTGCCCAGTCGTGCGTCCTCCCCACCCGGTGTGCGAGCGCCGTGTTGGAGAAGAGCACGGTGTAGTGACGGTCACCACGCACGCAATGCAGCACCGGCAACCACCGCTCGTTGCCCGGGTTGAACCGGCGAGGCGTGATGAGCGGCAGCGTCCCCGCCGCCGCGCGCTCGCGGTACTCCCGGTCCACGTCGAGAAGCTCGGACACCGACGGTTTCTCCGTCGGCACGTATCGACGCGGCGAGGACGGTGCCGCCGCAGGCGCAGGAGACCGCGCCCCGCCCTCCCCACGCAGCCGGTCGAGCATGCCGAGCCGGCCTCGCTCGACAAGCTCGCGGATGGCGCGCGCCAGCACCGGCCCGATTGCGGGCAGGCGCTCGAGACCCTCGATCCCTTCCTCACGGAGGATGTCGGGCACCGGCCGTTCGAGGGCACGCACGGTCTCGGCCCCTGCTCGCCACGCGTGCACGCGGAATGGACTCGCTTCCTGCTCCTCGAGCAGCGCAGCGACCTCGTCCAGCTTCGCCGCAATCGGCTCGTTCGCCGCCGCGGCGAAGGTGGACTCGACCCATGCAGCAGTCATGCTCGCTCGCCGCGCGTCAGGGAGCACCGGCCACGTTCACCACGGTGGACCGCGGGAACTTGCCGATGATCGCGCGCGCCACGGCACCCAGGCGATCGACGTTCTTCGTCGGATTGTCCGTGAGCTCGGTGTGCGCGTGGCCACGCCAGAGCAGCATCCGGTCACGCGGGCGCAGGACGTCGATGATGACGGTGCCTTCGGTGTACGTGGTCAATGCGGGGGGCAGTGGGCGCACCCAGCCGGGAAGGAAGGGATAGCCGTAGTCCCAGACCGATACGTCGAGCCGCTCCTGCGCCGACGCGTAGAAGGCAACCTGGAAATCGGCGTTCCTGGTCGTCTCGGTGTAGCCGAGGTCGGCGAATGCCTTCGCGATCTCGGCGCGCAGGGCGCGGTTGGCGATCGAGTTGTTGATCATCGGATCGTCCGCCGGCTCGGCGGGCAGGCCGGGTTGCCGCGGAGCGGGGGCGAGCATGGTGAAGGAGTGCATGCCCGAGAACGCCGCCTCGGGCGCGGCCATCGTCTGCACCTGGATGCCCCGCGAGCATCCGGCAGCGAGAACGAGGGCGGCGAGCGCGGTCACACCTGCTGCGGTGCGCATGGAACCTCCCGTGATTCGAGGGAACGCCGTGCATCATGGGAACGTCCCAGTATCCGGGGCGGCTCGCCGCCTGTCTGTCGGGCAACCGGCGACGCGGAACGCGGACAGCGTCAGCCGAAACCCGACAGGCGCCGCGGTGCTTCAACCGTCGCTGGTCACCTCCGCGCCGTACCCCCGCGAGGAGGACACGACGGGCGCCTCTACGTCGTCCACCAGGCTCATGCTCGCGCTCGCGGCCAGGAGGCAGGCTCCTCCGAGCATGACGACGTAGAGCGGCGCGTTGGGATTGTCGGCGCCGAAGAGTGCGCGCGTCATGGGCCCGAAGCCAAGCGAGGCGACGATCTCCGGGATCACGATGAAGAAGTTGAAGATCCCCATGTACACGCCCATGCGGTGGGCGGGAAGCGCCGTGGAGAGGATGGCATAGGGCATGGAGAGGATGGACGCCCACGCGATCCCCACGCCGACCATGGACAGGAGAAGCAGGTAGCGGTCATGGATGACGTACACGCTCAGCAGCCCCGCGGCGCCGCACGCGAGCGCGGCAGCGTGGACCGTCTTCCTCCCGATACGGTCGGCAAGGCGCGGGAGCGCGAGGGCGACAACGAAGCAGGTGATGGAGTAGAAGGCGAAGGCGAAGCCCCCCCACTCGATGCCCTGCGTGTAGAGGTCGGAGTGCGGATCGGTGGCGCCGAACACGTGCCGCGCCGTGGCGGGCACGAAGAACAGCCACATGCAGAACAGACCAAGCCAGGTGAGGAGCTGCACCACCGCGAGCTGGCGCATGGTGGCGGGCATGGCGCGCAGGGACTCCCCAATATCAGTCAGCAACGCTCCGATGCCGCGCCGCTCGTTGCGGGCGCGCTCGAAGGCCGCGAGATCCTCGGGGGGAAATTCCGTCGTCGTGATGACGGTCCACAGCACGCACAGCAGGAATACCACCGCTCCCGCCTGGAAGGAATACTTCACCGTGAGCGGGATGCCACTGGGCGTGTTCCCCTGCACACCGAGCCAGCGCAGGATGAGCGGAAGGGCGTTGGCGAGGCTCGCGCCCACGCCGATGAACAGCGACTGGATCACGAACCCGGTCGTCCGCTGCGAGACGTCGAGCTTGTCGGCGACGAAGGCACGGAAGGGCTCCATCGAGATGTTGATGGAGGCGTCGAGGACCCAGAGCAGCGTGGCCGCCATCCACAGGCTGCTCGACGTCGGCATGAAGAAGAGCGCGATGGAGGCGAGGATGGCGCCGGTGAGGAAGTAGGGACGCCGCCGGCCGAGCGGACCCCACGTACGGTCGCTCAGCGCGCCGATGACCGGCTGCACGAGCAGCCCCGTGACTGGCGCGGCGAGCCAGAGCAGCGGCACCTGATCCGGTCGCGCGCCAAGACGCTCGTACACGGCGGACATGTTGGCGAGCTGCAATCCCCAGCCGAACTGGATGCCGAGGAAGCCGAAGCTCATGTTGAACAGGCCTGCGGGGCTGAGGCGCGGCTTCTGGTTCATGACGTCGTCGGTTGTGAGTGCGGTCGCTCGGTGAAGGCGCCCCGAAGATGCGCGCCGATCTGTGGATTGAACAGGCTGACGATCACGCTTGCCACACGCGGGAGCGGGACGTACGCTATCGCCGTCCCACACCCCCTCCAGGCATGCCACGAGCCCTTGCTCTCGTCCTCGCCCCGGCCGTCACGGCGATTCTCGCCGCCGTCTTCGCGGGGCCGGCCAGCGCTCAGGAACGGCCTCCCGCATGGACGCGCGGGGCCACCTGCTACGAGGTCTTCATCCGCTCCTTCGCCGACGGCAACGGCGACGGCATCGGCGACCTGAAGGGACTGACGGAGAAGCTGGACTACATCAACGACGGCAACCCGCGGAGCACTCGCTCGCTCGGCGCGCGGTGCATCTGGCTGATGCCGGTGGCGGAGTCGCCGAGCTATCACGGGTACGACGTGTCGAACTACTACCGCGTGGAGCCCGACTACGGCACGAATGCCGACTTCAAGCGGTTCATGGCCGAAGCACACCGACGTGGCATCCACGTGCTCGTGGACATGGTCCTGAACCACACCTCCGACCAGCACCCGCATTTCCTGGCTGCGCTGCGCGACACGACCTCGCCGTACCGAGCGTGGTACCGCTGGTCCCGCACGAAGCCGTCCGAGCTGAATCCGTGGGGTCAGAGCAACTGGCACCGGTCGCCGGTGCGGGACGAGTGGTACTACGCCTTCTTCTCCGACCACATGCCGGACCTCAACTACGACACGCCGGCCGTGCGGGCGGAAGCGAAGCGGATCGCGCGCTTCTGGCTGGAGGAGATGCACGTGGACGGTTTCCGGCTGGACGCGATTCCCTATCTCGTGGAGGAGCCCGCCCACATCGTGCACTCGAGGGGCACGCACGCCCTGCTTCGCGAGTACGCCGCGTACGTGCGGAAGGTGAATCCGCAGGCGTACACGGTCGGCGAGGTATCGGACAGCACCGCACCGATGCTGTCGTACTATCCCGACCAGCTCGATGCCAATTTCGCCTTCGAGATCGCCGACAGCATCATCGCCGGGGTGAAGCGCGGTTCGGCGAGGGGCATTCTCCCCGCCGTGATGCGGATCCAGGGCGTTATTCCTCCGGATCGCCTGGCCCCCTTCCTCAGCAATCACGACCAGCCGCGGGTGCGGACCCAGCTCGGCGGCGACATCGGCAAGGCGCGGGTCGCGGCGTTCGTGCTGCTCACTCTGCCGGGGATGCCGTTCGTGTACTACGGCGAGGAGATCGGCATGACCGGAACCAAGCCCGACGAGCGGCTGCGCACGCCGATGCAGTGGCGTGCCGGGCAATCGGGAGGTTTCTCCCGCGCACGCGCGTGGGAAGCGCTGCAGCCCGATTCCATGCACGTCACGGTGGCCGCCCAGGAGCACGATTCCACGTCGCTGCTCGCCCTCTACAGGCGGTTGATCCACCTGCGCGCAGCGAACCGCGCACTGGGCGCCGGCCGGCTCGAGCCGCTCGCCACGAACGATCCCGCCGTGCTGGCGTACATCCGTCGGCAGGGTTCGGAGCGGGTGCTCGTGATCGTCAACGTGGGCGCCGCGCCCGTTTCGGGCGTGACGATCACCTCGCTTGCCGGCGCGCTGCCGAGCGGCAGGTGGCAGGCACGCGCGCTGCTGGGCGGCGCCACGGCAGCACCCATGGTCGTCTCGCGAGACGGGATGCTGCATGGGTATGAGCCGCTCCCTCTGCTCGCTGCGCAGACGGGCTACCTGTTCGCGCTGTCGCCGACGAAGATGCGGTAACCGTGTGCCGGGATGTCGATCCGGCCCGAGCCCTCGAGTGTCGCTGGCGCCTTGCTGAACCAGTCGACGTACGCGCCAGGTTGTGACAGCCCTTCGTAGCGCACGCTCGCCGGCGATCCGCCGAAGTTCACCGCGACCACCACCCGGCTGCTGCCACGGCTGCGGCTGAACGCATACACACGGTTGCCGCCATCGGTTCTCAGCGACTGCTGCGGCCCGCCCCACGCGCCGTTCGCCAGTGCGTCCTGGCTGTGCTTGAGCTCGATCATCGCATGGTAGAAGGGCGCGAGTGAGGGACCGCTCCAGTCCACCGTGTCCTTGTCGAAGAAGCGGAGGCGCTTGTGCATGCTCACCTCCTGGCCCGTGTACAGCAGCGGCATGGACTGGGTGACGGTGGCGGCGAGCACGAATGCCGGCTCGTGGTTGGCGCCCATGCGCTCGAACTCCGTGCCGTTCCAGCTGTTCTCGTCGTGGTTGCTGGTGAAGTACATCCGGTAGTCGCGCGGCGCATACAGCTCGGCACCCCGTGCGAAGTACGGGTCCAGCACCTCGGTGCCCTGCTTGCCCTGCGCGATCTCGTTCAGCAGGTGATGGAACTCCCAGCCGTACGACATGTCGAACGCGCTGTAGAGGACGGGCGACTCCGCCTCGGCGAGCATGAAGATGTCGGGGTGCCTGGCTGCCAGCTCGCGGCGCGCCGTGTCCCAGAAGTCCATCGGGACCCCGAGGGCGACGTCGCACCGGAAGCCGTCGATATGCATCGTGTCGAGCCACCACTCCATGCTGGCGATCATCTCACGCCGCATGGCGCGGTTGTCGTAGTTCAGCTCCGCGACGTCAGTCCAGTCGGTCTCGTGCCCCTCGTTGTCGCGCGCATTGGAGATGGAGCCGTCCGGGCGCAGGGAGTACCAACCGCGATGCTGGAAGACCCACGGGTTGTCGAATGCCGTGTGATTCGCCACCCAGTCGAGGATGACCTTGAACCCCTGCTGGTGCGCCGCGTCCACGAACGCCTTGAAGTCGGCGGCGGTGCCGTATTCCGGGTTGATCGCCTTGTAGTCGGCCACGGAGTAGGGGCTGCCGAGTGGTCCCTTGCGATTGATCTTGCCGATGGGCTGCACGGGCATCAGCCACAGGATGTCCACGCCGAGCGCCTTGAGTCGCGGAAGGTGCCGCTGGAGCGCCACGAAGGTGCCTTCCGGCGTGTACTGCCGGACGTTGACCTCGTAGATGACCGACGAGCGCGACCACGCGGGCGGGGTGCGCTCGGGGGCCGCCGCCGTCCGCAGGGGAGCGTGGCAGGCGCTGAGCGCGAGTGCGGCAGCGAGAAGGCGAGGATGGAATTGCATCGTGAGGCGGGGGAAGGAACGCGTGGAGAGGTTCATGGAGCACTCAGGGGCGTGAGCCTGATGAGCCGGAGCTCGTCGAGCAGGGTCCGATTCTCGTGTCGGTTCATGTTCTCGTCGAGCAGCGTGTGATGGTGAGGGAGGCTCATCGTGCGGCGGGCAGTGACCGCGCAATCGCCTGCGCGCAGTGCGTCGCGGCATCGCCGATGATCAGGTGCAGCACGCCTGGCGACACGGCCCACACTCCGGACGCGCCGGCCGCCGCGAGCTCCGCCTCGCGTACGAGGGATTCATCTCGCACCTCGGCACGGAGCCGCGTGTGGGCAACCGCGTCGACGGTGATGATGTTCGCGGGACCGCCGAGCCCGGCGATGATGCCGCTGGCGTCGATCCGCACGGATGGGCCGGACGCCACGGTCGCGCCGCCCGAGCGCATGTACTCATCCATCTCGGTCTTCAGGTTCTCCGAGCGCGTGCCGAAGATCGCCTGCATCCCGCTGCCCACCACCATCACGCCGGATGCGCCGAGCGCGCGCAGGGCGTCGGGGCTGGCCCGCTGCACGTCTCCGAGCTCCACGCGCAGGCGCGTGATGCAGGCATCGAGACTGCGGATGTTGTCTGCACCCCCGAACGCGGCGACGAGCCGGGGCGCCAGCGCACCCCCGCGGATCGTTTCATCCCGCGTAGCGGCAGCGGCGCCCACGTCATCGTCCTCGCGACCGGGCGTCCGCAGGTTGCGAGCGAGGATTATCGTGCGGAACAGGACGTAGTACATCACCGCCCAGAGTGGGCCGAGCCACAGCAGCCACCACCCGCGCTGGGAGTGGGGATACAGGACCACGAAGTCGATGAGCCCGTGCGAGAAGGTGGTGCTGTGGTGGATCCCCAGCTCGACCGCCACCCAGTACGCCGCGCCCGCCAGCAGCGCGTGCACGGCATACAGCACCGGCGCCACGAACAGGAACGAGAACTCGATCGGCTCGGTGATCCCCGTGAGGAAGCTGGTGAGGGCCGCCGAGATCATGATGCCCCCCACCCGGGCGCGGTTCTCCGGCTTCGCCGTCCGCCAGATCGCCAGGGCCGCAGCGGGCAATCCCCACATCTTGAACAGGTATCCCCCGGCGAGGTTGCCAGCCGACGGATCACCGGCGGTGAACCGGTACAGCTCGCCGTGGATCACCTTGCCCGTGGCCGGATCGAGGTAGGAGCCGACTTCGAAGAAGAAGGGAACGTTCCAGATGTGGTGCAGGCCGAAGGGAATCAGCGCGCGCTCCACCACGCCGTACAACGCGAACGCCGTCGCCGGATGCCCGGCCGCCGCCCAGCGGGAGAACACGTCGATCTGGTGCCCGATCGGCGGCCAGATCACGCTGAGCACGATGCCGAGCCCGATCGCCGCGAACGAGGTGAGGATGGGCACCGACCGCTTTCCGGCGAAGAAGCCGAGATAGGCCGGCAGCTGGAGCCGGAAGTACCGGTTGTAGAGCATCGCCGCCACGGCGCCGATCAGGATGCCGCCGAACACCCCCGTGTCGATGGACGGAATTCCCATGATCGGCTGCGGCTCGTAGCCCACCAGGGGCGCCATCACGCCCATCGTGCCGAGCATCACGGCGAACCCCACGACCGAGGCGAGCGCGGCGACGCCGTCGTTTCCGGTGAGGCCCAGCGCCACGCCGATCGCGAAGATCAACGGCAGGTTGCCGAAGATCGCGCCCCCCGCCTGCGCCATCACGCTGGAGACGGTCACCGGAAGCCACGCGAACTTCGCGCTTCCCACGCCGAGCAGGATGCCCGCCGCCGGCAGCACCGAGACGGGCAGCATGAGCGACTTCCCGATCTTCTGCACCCACGCGAAGGCCCGGCTCGGCCACCTCATGCCGTCACCTCGTGACGACGGGCGACGATCGCCCGCACTTCGGCGCCGTCGCTCGCTGCGAGGGCTTCGCGTGCCGTGCCAGCGCATTCCTCCAGTGCAAGGCTGCGAATGCGATCCTTCACGGCGGGAACGATGGGCAGGTCGCAGCTCAGCTCGCGCACGCCGAGCCCGATCAGCACGGGCACCGCGGTGGCGTCGCCGGCAAGCGCACCGCACACCGCCACGGGACGGCCGTACACCGCCGCTCCCTGCACCGTACGCTCGATCAGCCGCAGCACCGCCGGATGCAGCGCGTCCACGTCGGGCGCGAGCACCGGATTGGTGCGATCGATCGCCATGGTGTACTGGGTGAGATCGTTGGTGCCGATCGAGAGGAAATCCGCCTCTGCCGCGAACTGCTCGGCGAGCATCGCGGCCGACGGCACCTCCACCATGAGACCGACCCGCGGGCAGGGCGCGCCGAGCGACTGGCATTCCTGCTCCACCAGCGCACGCGCGGCTCGCCATTCCGCCAGCGTGGCGACCATCGGGAACATGATCGCCACCGTTCCGGTCGACGATGCGCGGAGCACGGCTCGCACCTGCGCGGCGAAGAGCTCCGGCCGACGCAGCGTGAGGCGGATGCCCCGCTCACCGAGGAATGGATTCGCCTCGGTCTCCATGTCGAGATACGCAACCGGCTTGTCGCCGCCGATGTCGAGCGTGCGAATGGCGAGGGGACGGTCGGGGCCCAGCGCGCGCGCGATGGCTGCGTACACGCGTGCCTGTTCCTCCTCATCGGGTGGCGCCTGGCGGTCCATGAACAGGAACTCGGTGCGCAGCAGGCCGACCCCATCCCCGCCCGTCCCCACCACCTCGTCCGCCTCGAGCTGCGACCCGATGTTCGCCATCACCGCGACGTGATGTCCATCGCGCGTGATGGCGGGCTGCGCGGCGGCAGCGAGGTGCGTGAGGCGCCGGCGATCCGCTTCGGTGCGGCGACGCGCGATGACCGCTTCGTCGTCCGCGGTGAGCGCGGTAGAGAGCGTACCGGCGTCTCCGTCGAGCACGACCCGCGTGCCCTCCTCGATGTCGAGGACGCGCGGGTCCATGCCCGCGACGGCAGGAATTCCGAGCCCCCGCGCCAGGATGGCGACGTGCGACGTCGAGCTGCCCATGGTGGTGCAGAAGCCAAGGACGCGCGAGCGATCCAGCGAAGCGGTATCGGAGGGCGACAGATCCTCGGCGACCAGGATGGATCCCGGCGGAACCTCGATCGCCGGTGCGCTGGTGCCGGCGAGCAGGTGCAGCACGCGGCGCCCGACGTCGCGGAGGTCGGCGGCGCGACCCGCGAGCGTGGCGCTGCGCAGGCCAGCCAGGCGGGCAGCCTGCGTGGTGTAGGCCGCGCGCCAGGCGAAGGGGGCGCTGGCGCCGCGCATGATGTCGGCGGTCGCGGCGTCGAGGAGCGCGGGATCCTCGAGCAGCTCCTGATGTGCGGCGAAGATGTCGGCCTTGTCGTCACCCGCGTCACGGGCGACGCGGGCACGCATCGCCTCGAGCTGGAGCCGCGTGGCAGCGAGCGCGGCGTCGAGCGCGCGGCGCTCATGGCTCGCATCGGTCGCGCGCTCCTCGATGACGACGTCGTCGCGGCGAAGGTGATGCACCGTGCCGATCGCGGCACCTCCCGACGCCGGGACGCCGCGCAGCACGGCCTCCGAGTCCACGATGCCGGTGGCTTGCGCTCGGGTCGGTCTCCCCGACGCCGGAGCGCGAGCGCTGGCCGAGGGCGTCGTCCCGAGAGGGGAGGACAGGAGCAACCTGGCGATCTCGCTGACGGCATCCCCGGCGTCGTCCCCGCGCGCGAGGACGCTGACGGTGTCGCCGGCCGCCATC
Source organism: uncultured Gemmatimonadota bacterium (assembly GCA_946479995.1). The sequence continues at coordinate 17,654 of CAMLIU010000001.1, forward strand.
TCGAGGGCGAGGAGCGAGACGATGCTGCGCGCGTTGGCCTCGACGCCGCCCTTCACCACACGTATGTCGGCGACATGCCGGCGTGCAGCAGCGGCGAGGACCGCGGCGGGACGGGCATGGATTCCGGAGGCCTCCGCGACTACGACCGGCCCCGATTGTACCACGTCGCCGGCGACGTCGGATGCGGCCTCCGGCGCACCGGGCGCCCCGAGGCGAACGCGCATCAGCACGTCGCGACCGGCGGTCACGCGTCCGCGCTCCACCGTGATGCCGGCCACGCGCTCCATGTTGGACACGAGCAGCTGCGTCAGCAGGCTGCGCGCGTGCGTCGCCACGAAGTCCGCGTCGAAGCTGAGCAGCCGATCGCCCGCCCGCACGCGGTCGCCCGCCTGCACGTGCGCGGTGAACCCTTCGCCGCGCAGCGCCACGGTATCAATGCCGACGTGGATGATGACCTCCAGCCGCTGCACCTCGAGCGTGAGCGCGTGTCGCGCGCCGTGGACCTGCACCACGCGCGCGTCACACGGGGCCACGACGACGGCGCCGAGCGGGTCGATCGAGGCGCCATCCCCGGCGAGCCGCTGGGCGAAGGCGGGATCCGGCACCTGGTCCAGAGGCACGATCACGCCGGAGAGCGGCGCGAGGAAGGTGACGATGCCGGTGTCGGCCTCGAATGGCGTCACGAGTCTCGGCGCGCGGAGTCGATACGACATCGGTGAGGAATCGGGCGCCTACAGCTTCGTGGTGACGTCCACGGCGATCGCCGATCGCGCCGCGAGGG
>CAMLIU010000002.1 GCA_946479995.1 uncultured Gemmatimonadota bacterium
ATGGCAAGCCGAATAAGGATCGACCGCTGAAGCTCAATGATCACTCGATGGACACCGCGCGCTACGTCTGCGCTGATCAGGATCTTCGCCCTACGCCGCGGGTGCGCTGGCTGTGAGCGGGACGGTTGTGATCGTGGCGGTACTCAAGTAAACTGAGCGTGCCTCCAACTGTTGTCTAGCTCAGGGCTGATGTTGTGGCAACGATGGCCTCTCCGACGTGACTGGAGGGGCCATCACTATGTAGTGCGCCGGTTGTGACGATCCCGCATCCTGATGAGCATGACGAAACGTGACCTGTTTGCCGCCACTCTGGCCTTGTGTGGCGCGCTGAGTACGGTAGTGCCGGCCGTGAGTTGGGTGCCGGTTTCGTTGCTGACGCTGGCGCTGGTGATGATGGGATGAGGGATGGACGATCATGACGACCGTGCCGGTGATCCCCGGACACGCTGAATCGAGCATTTTTGACGGACCGAATGCAAAATGCTCGGCATGCGGTAGTGGCGCGCGAGTGCGCACGCGGCGCGGCGTGAGTGGGATTCTCATCATGCTGTGTGATGACGCGAAGGTCTGTTGCGAGGCGTATCGCGCTGGCCTTTCGCCCGCGCAGTACGCGAAGATGCTTCGGACCACGACGCAGATTCATCAGGGATTCGTCAAAAGCAAGCAATCCAGTCACAAGAGTTGAAGTGAACGTTTGGCAACCCGCCTGCCAACCGTTACTCTTCCTCTCGCACCCCGTACGGTGTAGCGCTCCCGGCTTACTTCGGTAGCCGGGAGTTTCACTTTTCGTGATTCCGTGGTTCGACCTGCTACGCTCTCGAATCACATCACGGGCAAGATCGGGGATGCGTTGAACTGGAATAGGCTTGCCGCTGCGCGCACCCTCCTGTTGACCCTTTTGGGGTTCCTCGCTATCGCAGTAGGCGCATTCCTGATTTACGTCCCCGCCGGTTACATCGTGGGTGGACTTCTCGCCGTTGCCCTGGCGTACCTGACCGACGCGCCGAGTGAGGTACGCCGATGAAACGCCTTCTCGCGCTCGCGCTTCTCCTCCTGGCGGGTTGTGCGCCAACCCCCGCGCCAATGCCCGAACCGTCAACCGCTTCCCCGGAACGTATCGCCGCTTCCATTGCTCCAGCGAAGCCGGCCGTTTCCCCACCCCACACGCCGAAGGCGTCTCGCGTACCGACCCGCGCGCCAGTGCACCGGGTTGCGCCGACGGCCAGGGCAACTACCGCCCGCGCTACGCCACGCCCTACCTATTCGGTGGGACGCGTTGGTGCGATTTGCAAGGACGGTACTGACTCGAAGGCCACGGGTTCGGGAGCGTGCTCCGGGCATGGCGGCGTAGCGAAGTGGGTGTACGCATGAGCTTGCGCGGTTCGCTCATTCGCAATTCCGCACCGGTGCCGATGACGCCGGTGCGCGCGCCGCAGTATTCGCTGTTCGCTCGCCGCCGCTCCACCGACGATCTGATGCTCTCGACCTACGAGACCGTCGGCACGGTGTTCGGCGTGGTCCACTCCCTGGCCGTGGCGACCAGCAAGGCGGATTGGACGCTCTACCGTTCGGCTAAGAGCGGACTCGCCGAGGATCGGCAAGAGGTTGCTTCGCACGCCGCCCTGGACCTCTGGCGCAAGCCGAACCCGTTCATGCCACGCCGCCGGTTCATGGAGACGGCACAGCAGCACATCGACCTGACGGGCGAGTCGGACATCCTCGTCTCCAGCGTGAAGATGGGCGGCAAGGGCCTACCCATCGAGCTCTGGCCCATGCGCCCGGATCGGATTCAGCCGGTACCGGATCCGTACGACTTCCTCGCTGGCTACGTCTACACAAGTCCCGAGGGTCAGGCCATCCCGCTCGAGCTCAATGAGTGCCTGCCAATCCTCATGCCCAACCCGCGCAACCCGTACCGCGGCCTCGGTCCGGTGCAGGCGTTGCTGAGCACGATCGAGTCAACGAAGGCGTACGAGGAGTGGGACCGCGCCTTCTTTGAGAACTCGGCCGCGCCGGGTGGCGTCATCGAGGTGCCGAACTCGCTCAGTGATCAGCAGTTCGACGAGTTGCGCGATCGGTGGGCGGCCACGCATCAGGGCGTCAGCAAGGCGCACCGGGTAGCGATCCTTGAAGCCGGCATGAAGTGGGTAGACCGCGCCTTCTCGCAGCGGGATATGCAATTTGCAGAACTCCGCACGGTCAAGCGGGACACCATTCTCGAGGCGTTTGGCTTCCCGAAGCCGATGCTTGGCATCACCGAGGACGTCAACCGCGCCAACGCCGAGGCTGCGGAGTACGTCTTCGCGAAGTGGCTCATCACCGAGCGCCTCGACCGGTGGCGGGACTGGCTGAACTACCAGCTTCTCCCGCTGTATGGCTCGACCGGCCAGGGCCTCGAGTGGGACTACGAGTCACCGGTCTCGGAGAACTCGGATGCGGCCAACGCGGCGATCACCGCGCGCAGCAATGCACTCGTGGCGATGGCGGGCGCCGGCTTCGATGCCACTGAAACGCAACAGTGGCTTGACGTACCCGAGATCCCGTACGAAAAACCCGTTCCGCCTCCCGCGCTTGCGCCGGCCGCGCCGAAGGTTGATCCGAGCGCAGATCCGGGGGTCGATCCCAATGCGGCATGAGTCACTCGGAAGCATCGGAAGCATGACCATTGTCACAATTCTTCGCACCGATCACGAACGCGGCTGGCATGACGTAGTTCGGCATCAACACTGCCCTGAATGCATTCCGTTGATCAAAAAGGCAAACGATGGCGAAACGCTGGATAGCGGTGGAGCGGCATGACGGATCAGAATGCAAGCCCTGTGAAGACATCGACGGAACCGTCTACCGAAACCGAGCGGACGCCTACGCCGACTATCCCGGCGGAGTCGGATATAAGAACTGCATCGGCGCGCAGTACGGGAATGCGTGTCGTGGGAAGGTTCAGAAGCGTCGGGGCCATGAGAGGACGAATTCAGGCATGACCGACACTCGACTCCTCAATGAGTTCCGTGCGCGACTCGCTGAGCGTGCGGCGTTGCATCGCTTCACCGACGCCATCAAGGGAGCTCCGCCGCGCAAGCCGGGCGCTGACTGGTTCCGGATCGAGAATCTCTCCGCCGAAGAGGCGTCGATCTACATCTACGATGAGATCGGTTTTTGGGGGACTTCGGCGCAAGGCTTCGTTGATCAACTCAACTCGATCACCTCGCCGAAGATCACGGTGCACATCAACTCGCCCGGTGGCGAGGTATTCGACGGCATCGCCATCCACACCGCTCTGGCCACGAGTAAGGCGCACGTCACCACGTTCATCACGGGCGTGGCGGCCAGTGCCGCGAGCTACATCGCGATGGCGGGCGACACCATCAAGATGGCGCGCAACGCCACGATGATGCTGCATGACGCGTCCGGGTTGTGTTGGGGAAACGCCACGACGATGCGCGCCGAGGCAGATCTCCTCGACAAGCTGACCATGAACATCGCGGACATGTACGCGATGCAGGCCGGCGGCACGGCCGAGTCCTGGTTCGCCATGATCGAGAACTCCGAGATCTGGTACACCGGCCGCGAGGCGCTCGCCGCGGGTCTCGTGGATGAGATCACCGATCCGGATGAAGACGAACCGGACGACGAACCGGCGCAGGACCGCTCCAACCGGCGGCTCTCCATCGCGGCCTTCAACTACGCCGGCCGCGCCGAAGCACCTCCTCCTCCAATGGTCAGCGCTCCGACGTTGGAGGAGGAGGCTCTCCCTCCAACTCCCGTAGCACCCGTGGAGGAGGAGGAAGACCTTCCCGACCTGGAGGAAGGGGAGACCCTCTTCAACTCCTCCGAAGATCAAGCCGATCTCATGCTCGCCTTCCTGGCCGAGCGCCTCAAGTCCTAGCTCGACCCAGAAAGGATCATCCCCCAATGACCGCACCTGTCATCCCTCAGACGCCGGAAGAGCTTGCTGAGGCGATCACCGACCGCAAGGTGATCAACGAAATTCTCAACAACGAGGACAAGACGCTGTGGCCGAAGTTCATGACCGCGTACGCGAACAAGGTCACCAAGGTTGACCCCGACATCTCGCGTCAGGTCGACGAGCAGGTGGAACGCACCCTCGCCTCCTTCGCCAAGGAGAACAAGCTCGACGTCCGGCGCCCGGACATGCGCCCGGTCACCGCGGCCGACGTGCGCAGCAGCAAGCAGACCGGTACCGCCTTCATGGAGGGCGCCGGCAAGGAATTGAACGGCAAGTTCACGGGCCTGATGGACTTCGTGAACGTGGTCGCCGGCGACCCCCGCGATGAGGAGATCGGCCCGCGGCGCAAGCTCATCAAGAACGCGATGAGCTCGACCGATCCGTCCCTCGGCGGCTTCCTGGTGCCGGAGGAGTTCCGGACCGAGATGCTCAAGCTCGCGCTCGAGACCTCGGTGGTTCGCCCAAGGGCGATGGTCATCCCGATGTCCACGCTCCGTGTGGCCATCCCGACCGTGGACGCGACCTCCAACGCCTCCAGCGTGTACGGCGGCATCGTCGGCTACTGGACGGAGGAAGGCGCTGCCATGGTGCAGAGTCAGCCGCGGTTCGGTCGCGTCTCCCTGGAGGCGAAGAAGCTGACCGCCTACACGGAGGTCCCGAACGAGCTTCGGGAGGACTCCAACCCTTCCGCCGAGGCGTTCCTCCGTCAGACCTTCCCTCAGGCCATCGCCTGGTTCGAGGACATCGCCTTCCTCACCGGTTCCGGTGTGGGCGAGCCGCTCGGCATCTTCAACACGCTGAACTCGGCGATCGTTGCGCAGGCCAAGGAGACTGGGCAGGCGGCCAGCACGATCCTCTGGGAGAACATCGTCGGGATGTACGCCCGCATGCTGCCGTCCTCGCTGAACTCGGCCGTGTGGGTCGTCTCGCCGGACACCCTGCCGCAGCTGATGACCACGGCGCTGACCGTGGGTACCGGTGGCGCGCCGATCGGCATGGCGACCTTCGACGGCCAGTCGGGGCCGACGCTGAGCTTGCTCGGCCGTCCGGTCATCGTCAGCGAGAAGGTTTCCTCGCTGACCAACCAGGGTGACATCAACTTCGTGGACTTCGGTCAGTACCTGATCGGTGACCGGATGGCGATGAGCGCCGAGCTGAGCACCGACTACAAATTCGCCAACGACGTGACCGCGTTCCGGTTCATCGAGCGGGTCGACGGTCGGCCGTGGATGCAGAGCGCAATCACCCCGAAGAACAGCGGCAACACTTTGTCCCCCTACGTCCAGCTGGCTGCCCGCTAGGGTTGCGGTTGTTCGATATGAGACGTCAGCTGGCTGCGCGCTGACCCTGAAGACTGCCGGCGGTTGATCGTCCGTCTCCCGCCGGCAACCAGGGACGCGCCCTGAACCTCATCCCCTCAGGGCGCGTCCCGCTCAAACCCCGGTCCGTATCCTCGGCGCCGGTTCACAGGCCGGCAGTCACGCCCCGGCCGCTCCAACCTCAAGGGAGCAATCAGTGAGTTCGATCCTTCAGCTCGGCCGCACTTTCAACGCGACCGGCAGCGTCACCACGACCGGTAAGCGGGTCAGCCTGCGGGACTGCTCCGGTGTCGGCTTCCTGGTGATCAACGCTTCGGCCGCCACCACGGTCACGATCTCTGAGGCCAACGCGGCCTCGGGTGGTACTTCGCAGACGCTCGCCGGCACCTTCTCTTACTGGACGCAGGCGGCCACCGGTGGCGTCTGGACGGCCGGCTCGGGTGGCGTCAACGGCACGAGCATCACGACCGTGGCGAACACGGCGGCCCTGCTCTACGTCTACATCCCGCAGGGCGCGCTCTCCGACGGGTTCTCCTACCTGTCCGCCTCGCACGCTACGGGTTCGTTCATCTACATCTTGGGCGACCTCGATGTGCAGCGTGTCCCGACCAACCTCCGTGACGTGACCGCATGAGTTCTCAGGTGGCAGGCAAGAGCCTGCGGACCCTCACGTTCGGCACAAAGGTGGACCGGGCCACGGCCGTCCTGCCAGCCACGGCGTACGGTGCGCTGTTCACGGTGGCCGGCGGCCGCGTGCTGGTGACTGGCCTGGTTGGCGAGTTCACTGTGGCGGCTTCGGCTACCGCCACGACCGTCAAGGTGACCGGCACCCCGACCACGGGGACCGCGGTGGACTGGACGTCTGCCACGGCGGTCACCTCGAAGGAGGTCGGCTCGCAGATGACCCTGCCGGCGGCCTCGGGTAGCGCGCTGGTTGTGCAGAACGGTGGCGCGGGCGGCCAGGTGCAACTCGCCTCGCCGTACGTAGCGGCGATCGGCACCGTGGGGATCACCACTTCCGCCACCAACACCGGCTCGGCGAAGTGGAGCATCACCTACGTGCCGCTTGACGACGGCGCGACGGTCACGGCGGCGTAGCCATGAGCGTCAAGCCCTTTAGTCCGGTCGGAAGTCCACAAAGCGTGGCCTACAGCGCGACCAGCGTTTCGCTGTTCGGCAACACGCCGGCCTCGGTCTTCCGTTCGGTCTACAACGACGCCACTGTGCCGTGCTACATCCTGTTCAACGGCACACCGGCCAGTGCCACCCTGTTCACTGTGAAGTTGGCGGCAGGGGCGTTCTTCCAGTTCCCCCTGCCGCTCTACACGCAGCAGGTCAACATCATCTGGGATGCGGCCGGCTCGGGTGCGGCGCGCACCACGGAGTATTGACGGGTTGGTGCGGGTACTTGCGGAAGGTAAGTACCCGTACCTAACCCTTTAGGGGGAACTGTGCCGAAGACGAACAACAACACTGGTGCGACCGCGGCCGGTATGACGGGAATCGTCGAGCATGGCGCGCCACTCAACGACGGGCGCCGACTGTCGGAGCTCGACCCCGAACTGAACCTCGACGGCACCTTCATCGACGGCAAGCACCCCTCTCACCCTGCCGTGACCGATGACATCAAGGCTCGCCAGAACGCCGACCCGAACGGCATCGACTTCTCCGCCACCGAACCGCGGCCGATTGCGGATCCGGCTGAGGATGACGATTCCGTGCGGACCGACGATTCCGAGCAGACTTCGGAGGAAACTCCGAAGCGGGAGGAGGAGTCATCTCCTGGTTTCAACTCGGCAGCATCGCCAAAGAAAACCGCCAATTCCAGCGCGAAGAGTCACGGCAGAGGAAACTAGCCTGCCCGAACGACGGCGAGCCTCTGGTACGTAATCCGCGGACGAAGCGCCTTCAGTGCTCTTACGACGGATACGTGCATCAGGAATAGGCGCGCAAGCATGGCTTTCTTGCTCGCATGCTGTATCCTCTCGATCAACAGTGTGCCCCCATACACTGCATAAAAACTGACCGGCCCTTCCGCCAGGGGGCCGGTCAGTCATATGGAGAACTTGCGTCCTACCACAAAAACCCGGTGAGGATGAAAGAATATGGGCGTTTGGTACGCCTCGCGTGAAGCTGTGATGAATGCTCTCGACACGAAGGTCTCGGCTTACCAGACTTCGCAGATCGATCGAGCCATCGAAGGTGCTTCCCGCCGCGTCGAAAGCCTCACGCACCGGATCTTTTACCCCCTCACTGCCACGAAGAGTTGGTCATACCCGAACACGCAAGATCAGTCCTGGACGCTGTGGCTCGACGGCAACGATCTCGCCTCGGTCACTACGCTCGCGTCGGGCGGCAATACGATCCCCGCGGCCGGCTACTACCTCGAGCCGCAGCAGTACGGGCCGCCGTACAACCGGGTGGAGATCAACCGCGGGTCGGCGTATGCCTTCGCCGGCGGCTCATCCGGTCCTCAGCGCTCAATCTCGGTGACTGGCGTGTGGTGCGCCTGCCCGCTCGATGAGGTCAGTGAGGGCACGCTCGCTGCCGCCGTCTCGAGCACCTCCGCCACCACAATCACGGCAAGCGAACCGGTAGACGTCGGGCGCATCCTGCGGATCGACTCTGAGCGGATGTTGGTCACGGACAAGACCTTCGTCACCTCGACGCAGACGGTTCAGACGCCGCTTACGGCCAGCATGGCGAACAACACGGTAGCGGTCACCGACGGCACCCAGTTTGCTGCCGGCGAGAGCCTGCTCATCGACGCCGAGCGGGTCACGGTCCTCGACGTGGCGGGCAACAACCTGACCGTCAAGCGCGCCGTACAGGGCACCACGCTCGCCACACACACCGGCAGCACGATCTACTGGGGCCGCCTGCTCACGGTGACCCGCGGCGCGCTCGGCACCACGGCGGCCACGCACTCACAGGGCGCTGCGGTGGTACGCCACGACGTGCCGAGCCTGATCGAGCAGCTCACCATCGCGTACGCGCTCGACCGCGGTGTGCAGGAGAGCTCGGGTTACGCCCGCTCGATCACCAAGGATTCATCCGGGGATACCTACGTGGCCAGCCGAGGGATTCTCGCGCTGGAGAGCGGCGTCATCGCGGCGTACGGGCGCTTCGCGCGCACCCGAGCGGTCTGAGGGGGACGGATCATGGAAGGCTTCACCGAAGGCGCACCGTTCACGGTCGCCGTGACGTGGCTGCCGAAGAACGCCGACGGCACGCCGCGCGAGGTGCCCCTGCTCAACGCCAGGGCCCTCGGACCCGCCCTTCTGGCCGAGACCTTCAACGTCAATACCGGGATCACTACGCGATGGTTGGTGCCGTGGGCGTCGGTGGTCTACATCAAGCAGGATCAGCCACTCCCCGTGCCCGCCACCGAGCCGACTCCGCCACCTCCGCCACCCGCTCCGCCGGCCGACCCGAAGGGGCCGTGATGATCGAGACTCGCGGCCCGATCTTCAACGGTCAAGCGGAGATGCTCATCGAGCGGATGTGCCGCGAGATCGAGAAGGCGGTTGGTGATCAGGGTAAGGAGATGGTTTCGGGAGTTCTCCCGAACGTCCTGCGGCACCCGACCGGCCATTACCAGTCCCAGATCCGCACTGAGGTGCTTGGCGCCGGCGTAGACGTGACCGACGGCGGCATCATCTACGGGCCCTGGCTCGAGGGCATCGGCTCGCGCAACCGGACTACCCGGTTCAAGGGCTACGCCACGTTCCGCCGCGTCGGGCAGGCACTGAAGTTGCGCGCCGGCCGCATCGCCGCGCCGATCGTCAACCGCTACGTCAGGCGACTCGGATGACGATCGGGATCAACGCACTGATCGATGCGGTCACCTCGCACGCCGCGGCGTCCGGCTACTTCGACGCGGTCAACGGGCATGAGCCGAAGTCGGCCCCCGGCTCGGGCATGACGTACGCGGTATGGGTGTCGGACATCGAGCCGACCCTCAGCAGTGGCCTGAGCTCGACCTCAGTGCGGGTTGTCCTCACTGGCCGGATCTACAAGCAGTTCCTCGCGCAACCTGAGGACGCGATCGATCCGGATATGGTGAACGCCCTGGACAGCCTGATGACTGCCTACTCGGGCAACTTCACGCTCGGCGCCAACGCCCGCAACATCGACCTTCAGGGCTCGGACGGGGCGCCGCTCAGCGCGCACGCCGGCTATCAGACGATCGACAAAATGGTCTTCCGGGTTCTGGACATCACCATCCCGATCATCGTTAACGACGCATGGATTCAATCCCAATGAATACAGGGAGCTTGACATGGCCGCGCTGAAGGAGTCCGGACTCGGCGACCGGCTTTTCGTTGCCGGCTACGACCTGTCGGGAGACATCGGCTCGATCCAGAAAATCTCGGGTGGGCCCGCGCCGCTCGAGGTGACGGGAATCGACAAGTCGGGTTACGAGCGGATCGGCGGCCGGCGAGACGGCGGTCTCGACTTCACCGCCTGGTTTGACGATCAGCCAGGGCAGGCGCATCCACGACTGGGATCCCTGCCGACTACCGATCAGATCGTTACCTACTTCCACGGCGCCACGCAGGGTAATACGTGCGCCTCGCTGGTGGCGAAGCAGATCAACTACGACGGCAACCGGGCCGCGGATGGCGCCTTCACCTTCACTGTGGCCGCCGCGGCGAACGGCTACGGCCTGGAGTGGGGGCAGATGTTGACCGCGGGTAAGCGCACCGATAGCGCCGCCACCTCGCCGGCAACCGGTCTCGACGGCGGAGCCTCGACGGCGTTCGGTGCGCAGGCCTACCTACACGTATTCGCGTTCACCGGTACGTCGGTCACGGTCACCTTGCAGGACTCGGCGGACAACGCCACGTTTGCCGCCATCGCCTCGCCGATGAACTTCACCGCGGCTACCGGCATCACCTCGGAGCGCATCGCCGTCACGGGCACCATTCGCCGGTACGTACGAGCGATCACGACGGGCACCTTCTCCAATGCGGTATTCGCTGTGCAGTTCACGAGGAATGCAACGGCGGTGACTTTCTAGGATGTTTCGCATCGATCCGAAGATCGGTCCCGAGAATTACAAGACGTACCAGATCGTTGCGCCACTCAAGACTCATTTTCGGCAGGCAACGTGTCAAGAGGTGGAATGCCGAGCGTACGCGGCCGGCTTCCGATCCCGCATCGACACGTCCACCGATCTGGGTACCCGGCAGGCGAAATACATTGAGAACGCTTCCGGGCGAAAGTTCACGCGCACGCAAGCGGGCCCGATCGTGACGTACGACTTCCCGGCGGGACAGCACTGTTTCACCGCACACAAGGTTCCCCTCGAACGCGAACCGCTGTATGTGGTCCGAGACGGCGATTACCGGGGCAACCCGCGCGGGACTCGGCCAGTCACCCGACGGGCCATCGATTGGGTGGACGACTTCGCCACTCATCAGCAGAACCTCGCCGACCGGCGACAGAAGGGATAGGCCATGGCAGCCATAAAGGAGTCAGGCCTCGGGTGGACCACGCTTTCGGTGGACGACTCGGGTGGATCCGTGCAGGCCATCAAGAACGACGTCACCAACCTCGCGTTCGGTACGCCCCGCGGCGTCCAGGACGTGACCGGCGTGGACAAGAGCGCCTACGAGCGCATCCTCCTCCTGGCGGACTTCACCGTGACCCTCAATGGCGTCTTCGATGACCAGGCGGGGCAGGCGCATGCGGTCTTCAAGACTGTGCCTTCGACCAGCGTCAACCGCACTACCACCCTGGCCGTCTCGGGCAACACGCTGGCGAACGAGGTGCTCTACACCGACTACTCGCTGACGCGCGCACAGTCCGGCGAGCTCACGTGGTCGGCCCCCGGCGTGCTTGCCGACGGCGCCGTACCTACATGGGCGTGATCAAGTAATTAGGGGATGAGGAATGGGATTCAGGCTCAACCGGACGTACGTCCTGAAGTTCGAGGGTAGTGCGCTGGAAGGGGCGGAGGTCAAGCTTCGTTCGACCAGCGTGGCTACCGCCATCGAGATGCGCTCCAGTCCGGATATCGAGCGATATGTGGAAATGCTTATTGACCATCTGATCGACTGGAATCTCGACGGGCCGGACGGAGAAAAGTTGCCCTTCGAGAAGGATGCGATTCTGGGTGGCCTCGAGGAATCGGTCCTCGCGAAGATCCTCCGAGAATGGTTCAAGGCCGCGGTGGGCGTCACTGCCCCTTTGGACGAGCCATCGACCTCTGGAGAGCCGTCCCCGGTGGAGTCGATCCCGATGGAAATGTTGTAGAAGAACCCGACGAGCTGAAGGAGGCTAAGTTGATCTTGTATCTGTGTCGCGAGTTCCATTGCCTCCCTTCGGCGTTGATGGCGGAGAGCGCGGAACTGCTTCACCTATTGGAAATCGAGAAACGGGGAGCGGTCACCGATGGATAACGAAGTCGTCATCCATGTCCGCGTAGAGAACGAATCTCGCGCGGGTCTCGGGGCGGCCAGGGCTGACGCCAACAAGACGGCTTCGGACATCGAAGGCGAGTTCGCCAGGGTCGGCAAATCGGTCAAGCGCGCCGGCACCGACATGGAGGGCGCCTTCTCCAAGGTCAGCAAGGCGATCGTCCGAGATGGCGCCAAGGCTGGAGCCGATGCCGCCACCGAGATGGGTAGCTCGATGAGCAAGGGCTTCTCGGGTCTCGCGCCCGTGCTCGTGCCCGTGCTCGGCGGCATCGGCGCTGCCGCCGCGCCGATCATCGGTGGGGCGATTGCTGGCGCCATCATCGGCGGGGCGGGCATCGGCGGTGTGGTCGGCGGTGTGCTCCTGGCCGCCCAGAATCCGGCCGTGTCGTTTGCCGGTGCGCAGCTTGGCGAGACACTCCTGAAGGACCTGGGTCAACGCGCGAGCGTCTTCATTGATCCGATCATGCGCGGCATCGAAATGATTAAGTCGAAGTTCGGCGAGATGGGGGGTGACTTCTCCCGGATCTTCAACAACTCATCAAAGTTCCTAGAACCGCTCGTGGCTGGCATCACCACGATGGTTCAGAAGATCACGCATGGCCTTGCCAACTTGACCGACATTGCCGGTCCGGTGATCGATGTTATCAGCAATGGCTTTGCGGACATTGGTGGCGCGATTGAGGGCATGTTCAATGACCTAAAGGACAACGGCGTCGATGCCGCGGTTGCGCTCGATGTGGTATTCAAGGGCCTCGAGGTTACGATCCGCATCCTTGGTGGAGCGATCAACCTGCTAGTCGAATCCTTCGGCTTCCTTGCCAAGATTGGCGCCTTCGGGCAACAGGCACAGATCGAATACATTCGTCTCTCGGAGAACGCGAAGCTTGCTGCCGACGCCAATAAGGGCGTGTCCCATAGCTTTGAAAGCGTGGCTGGTTCGGCAGAATCGGCCGCCGCCCCAGTCGCCACTCTGGGGGACAAACTTGACAGCATCTACAACACTGAGCGCAAGCTTTTCGATGCGACCACGGGCGCCGAAGAGGCGATCGACAGGCTGAGCGAATCGATCAAGAAAAACGGAAAGACGCTCGACGTTCACACCGAGAAGGGGCGCGCAAACCGCACAGCGCTGTCCCACCTGGCCGCCGCCCTGAATGGCGAGTATAAGGCGTACGAGGAAGCCAACGGAGCAGGCGAAAAGGCCAGCCGAGTGGCAACCAAGAACTATGACAGCTTCATCCACGCTGCCCGCGGATTGGGGATTTCGGAAGCCGCAGCAAAGAGTTACGCACGGCAATTGGGATTGCTGCCTTCTCAGAAGAACGTCAACTTCTACGCGAATACGCACGACGCCGCCGGCCGCATCGCGGCGCTTCAGGGTCAGATCAACAAGATTCACGGCAAGACGGTCGAAGTGCGGGTCATTACCAGCGGGGGCGGGCAGAAACTGTATGCCTCAGGTGGCGGTCGACAGGCGGAACAGTTGGCGCACGGCGGCATCAAAGGTGCGGCATCCGGCATGATCGGGAGCGGTACCACGATGGTCGGAGAGTACGGACCCGAGTTGGTGGACCTTCCCCCCGGCACGCGCGTGCATTCCAATCCCGACACTGAGCGGATGCTCGCCAGTGCCCGCGGCGGGGGCGGGGGCGCCACTACCTTGATCGTGCAATCGGGTGGGTCGAGATTGGATGACTTCCTCGTGGAGATCTTGCGTAACGCCGTGCGCGTGAAGGGCGCCGGCTCGGTGCAAACCCTTCTCGGTCGGCCAGGGGTGGCGGCGTAATGGCCTACCCGAGCACGAGCAACCCGATCACCGAGATTCTGATCAACGGGACGTGGACAGATGTGTCCTCCTACGTCCGCCAGGAGGACGGCTCGCAGGGCATCACCATCACCCGCGGCCGGCAGAACGAGCAGGGTCGGGTGTCCCCGGCAACCTCCACATTCGCGCTGAACAACAGGGATGGGCGCTTCTCCAACCGCAACCCGACCGGCACGTACTACGGCCTGCTCCCGCGCAACACTCAGGTGCGCCACTCCGCCGGCACGGGCACCGGTGACGCCTACCTCCGCCTGCCGTACGACGATCAGCGGGTAGCCAATAAGGCGGAGACCGCGGACAAGGCTGTCCTGGACATCGTGGGTGATATCGAGCTTCGGTTCGATATCCGGCCGCACACGTGGCGACCGGTCAATGTCACGGCCGGCACTGGCGGCACGATGATCATCGCCTCGAAGTACCTCATCACCGGTAACCAACGCTCATGGGCGTTGTACCTGGACTACAACGGCTTCCTCAACTTCGTATGGTCCTCCGCAGGCACTTCCGCTACGCGCACCTTCGTCGCTTCCACCGCGGCCATCCCCGCCACCTCTGGCCGACTGAGCATCAAGGTGACGCTCGACGTGGACAACGGCGCCGCGGGCAACACGGTGGCGTTCTACACGGCTACCTCGATCGGCGGTACCTACACGCAGTTGGGCACCTCAATCGTCACCGCCGGCGTGACGTCGATCTTCAGCTCATCCGCGAAGCTCATCGTGGGGGGCGGGGACGACGTACCGGACATCTTCGGCGATGGCTCATGCTTCGGCGGCCGGTTCTACGAAATGCAGGTCTACCAGGGCATCGCCGGCACGCTGTGCGCCAACCCGAAGTTCTACGCCCAATCGGTGGGCACCGCCTCCTTTTCGGACGGTCTCGGCACGCCGAACACCTGGACGGTCTCGGGTGCCGGTGCGCGGATCACCTCCGACCGGGTGCGGTTCTGGGGAGAGCTTTCCTCCTTGCCGCAGTACTGGGACAAGACGGCCAGGGACGTCTACGTGCCGGTCACCGCGGGTGGCCTGATTCGCCGGCTGACGCAGGGCGTGACGCCGCTCCGTTCACCGATGTATCGGCAATTCACGCAGTTGCCCGGGATCGTCGGCTACTGGCCCATGGAGGACGGCTCAACCGCTACCTCGCTGGCGAACACGGTCACCACGGGTCGAGCGGCCGGCATTACTCAGATCACGCCGAGCGCTGATTCGACGCTGCCCGGCTCGGCGGACTCGGCCGCCCTCAACACGGTGAACGGTTCGATCATCACCGCTCCCCTGCCGTATACCGGTGTGACCGGAACCCTCTCCTTCATGGTCTTTATGAAGATCTCCGCCTTTCCGGCGACGCAGAAAACCCTGATCACGCTCTATACGACGGGCACGGCGCGCCGCATCGAGATCGGCCTGGACGCCTCCAACTGGCACATCGACTTCTACTCTTCTGACGGGACGAACCTCTCGGGCACCACGACGGCGGCCGCGACTATCAGCCCGGTCGGGCAGTGGTGCGGGGTGAACCTGCTCCTCACCACATCCGGCGCCAACGTCAACTGGTCGGCACGTTGGCTTCCCGTGGTCAGTGGCGGCGGCTTTTCCGGTATCGGGCCAGCGGCGTACACCGGCTCTCCTGGCCGGTTCACGCAGGCCAACATCAAGGGCGGCGGCGAAACCAACTACAACGGTGCCGCCTTCGCGCACCTACTGCTCTCAAGCTCGGACATCAACTTCGTTTCGAGCACGGTCTATCAGGCTTCCTATGCGTACAACAATGAGCGCGCGGCAACGCGGATCGCCCGGTTGGCGGCCGAAGAGGGCATCACTGTGCAGATCGACGGGAGTTACGGTCAGTCCGCGGTGATGGGATACCAGACCGTGGACACCCTGATGAACCTGCTCTACGCATGCGCCGATGCCGACATGGGGACGTTGTGTGAGGCGCGGGACGCACTCGCGCTCTACTACCGCACGCATCAGGACATCGAGGTGCGCCGCGACGCCACGGTCTCGCTGACCTCCTACCATGTGGCGGAGACTCCACTCCCGACGGAGGATGATCAACTCCTCGCCAACGACGTCACTGTCCAGGCGCCGGGAGGCTCGAGCGCCCGCTACGTGAAGTCGTCCGGCGCGCTCTCCACCGCGGCTTCGCCCAACGGAGTCGGCACGTACAACTCCCAATCAACCCTCAACCTCGCCGAGTCCTGGCTCTACAACGCGGCCGGCTGGCTCGTGCACCTGGGCACCTGGGATGAGGCCCGATACCCCAACCTCGTGCTCGGGATGCACCGGACGGCGCTCACTGCCGACAGCACGCTCTCGGAGAGCCTGCGCTTGCTGGACGTGGGGGACACGGTGACGCTGTCCGGAATGCCGGCGTGGATGCCGCCCGACGCCGTGCCGTTGCTGATCCAGGGCTACACCGAGCAGCTGCGCAAGTCCTTGTGGACGATCATGGCGAACACTTCGCCTGCGGCGGCTTACAACACCGGGCGCTACGGCACCACGGACGCGGTGGGCACGCCGCGATGGGACACCGGGGGCTCGACGTTGAACGCCGGCATCACGAGCACAGCCACCTCCCTGGCCCTGGCCTACTCGGTATCCGGCAACAACTGGACGATGACGGCGGGCAGCTACCCATTCGACATCATGGTCGGCGGTGAACGCATCACCTTGACCGCGGCCCCCGCCGGCTCGGCCAGCCCACAGACCTTCACCGGCGTCACCCGGTCCGTCAACGGTGTAGTCAAGGCACACAACGCCGGCGAACTCGTCAAGCTCGCGGACACTCGCTACTACGCACGATAGGGGAAAGGCATGGTTGCGTCGGGAGATCCGATCAACGCTACCGACGTCACCACGTTGGAGGACTACACGATTCGCCGGCCGATCTGCCGGCTGATCCAGGCGGCAGCGCAGTCGGTTGCGTCGAACACGGATACCGCAGTGACGTTCGGGGCAGGCTCGGAGGATATCGACACGCACGGCTTCCACGACACCGCGGCGAATACCTCACGCATCACGCCTACGATCGCCGGCTACTACCAACTGACCGGCGTGGTCTCATGGGCGGCCGATACGGACATCATCCGACATGACGCCGTGTTTGCGAAGAATGGTTCCGTGGTGGCGCCGCGAAACCGGTTCGTCACCGACTCGACCGCGACCGCTGCCGCCGCGCGCATGACGTATCCGGTGATCGCCACCCTGACAGCCAACGGAACAACCGACTACTTCGAGCTCATCGCGAACCAGCTGCAAGCCGCCGCAGCTTCACTGAACACCCTGGTAGCCGGTTCCTCCTCCTC
>CAMLIU010000003.1 GCA_946479995.1 uncultured Gemmatimonadota bacterium
TTTTTGTGCGGATTCTCCCCGCTCATTAAGTTCCGGGGTCATGTCCACTTCCGGCACTACCGAGCCCACGTCGTCCGCGCCCGACGAGCTTCCGGCGCAGTACGATCCCGCCTCCACCGAGTCCGCCATCTACGAGCGCTGGCTGCAGGCGGGGTGCTTCACCGCCGACGCCGAGCGCTCGAAGCGCACCGGGGGAGATCGCGAGCCGTTCACGATCGTCCTTCCGCCCCCCAACGTCACCGCCATCCTGCACGTCGGGCACGGGCTGAACGCGACAGTGCAGGACGTGCTCGTGCGCTGGGCGCGCATGAAGGGGATGGAGACCCTCTGGCTCCCCGGCACCGACCACGCCGGCATCGCCACCCAGAACATCGTCGAGCGGCAGCTCGCCGACGAAGGGCTCACCCGCGCCGACCTGGGCCGCGAGAAGTTCGTCGAGCGCACGGCGTCCTTCGTCGAGCGCACTGGCGGCACCATCCTCCAGCAGCTGCGCGCGATGGGCGCGTCGGCCGACTGGTCGCGCACCGCCTACACCTTCAGCCCCGAGCTGAGCCGCGCCGTGCGCGAGGCGTTCGTGCGCCTGTACGAGCGCGGGCTCATCTACCGCGGCCACCGCGTGATCCACTGGTGCCCGCGCTGCCTCACCTCTCTATCTGATGAAGAGGCGGAGCCGACCGAGACGAACGGGATGCTGTACCACATCTCGTATCCCCTCGCCGACGATCCGTCACGCTCCATCACCGTCGCCACCACGCGCCCCGAGACGATGCTCGGCGACGTGGCCGTCGCCGTGAACCCTGGTGACGAGCGCTACCAGGACCTGATCGGCAAGTCGGTGCTGCTGCCGATCCTCGACCTGCCGATCCCCGTGGTGGCCGACGACTACGCCGATCCGGCGTTCGGCACCGGCGTGGTGAAGATCACCCCCGCGCACGACGCGAACGACTTCGAGGTCGGCAAGCGCCACGACCTGCCGATGCCGGTGGTGATCGACATGTACGGCAACATGGGAGAAGGCGCCGATGCGCTGGGGCGCGTCCCTGCCCAGCTCCGTGGCCTCGACCGGTTCGAGGCGCGCAAGCGCATCGTCGCGCAGCTCGAGGCCGCGGGACGCCTGGTGAAGAAGGAGCAGCACGTCCACAACGTGCGCCACTGCTATCGCTGCGACACCGTCGTGGAGCCGCGGCTCTCCGACCAGTGGTTCGTGCGCATGCAGCCCCTCGCCGAGCCGGCGCTGGACGCGGTGCGGAGCGGCCGGCTGCGCATCCTCCCCGAGCGGCACATCGCCGTCTACGAGAACTGGCTCACCGGCATCCGCGACTGGAACATCTCGCGCCAGCTCTGGTGGGGCCATCGCGTGCCGGTGTGGTACTGCCGCGAGTGCGATCCGCCGAACAACGTGATCGCCAGCCGCGAGGACCTCACATCGTGCCCGCACTGCGGCTGCGACGTGGTGCAGGACGAGGACGTGCTCGATACCTGGTTCTCCAGCTGGCTCTGGCCCTTCTCCACCCTCGGCTGGCCGAACGAGGACGACACCGACCTGCGCGCCTTCTACCCGACCGACGTGCTGGTCACGGCGCCGGAGATCCTCTTCTTCTGGGTGGCGCGCATGGTGATGGCGGGCTTCGCCTTCGTGGGCGAGGCGCCATTCCACACCGTGTACCTGCACGGCACGGCGCGCGACACCCAGGGACGCAAGATGTCCAAGTCGCTGGGCAACGGCATCGACCCGCTCGACGTCATCCGCCTCTACGGTGCCGACGCGCTGCGCTACACCCTCGTTGCCGGCATGGGGCTCGGCGCCGACGTCTTCCTCGATCCCGCCGACCTGGAGAAGACCTTCGCCCCGGGCCGCAACTTCGCCACGAAGCTCTGGAACATCGGCCGCTTCCTGCTCACCAACGTGGGCACTGGCGCGGTGCTCCCGCTCGACGACGTGAAGCCCGAGCAGCTCTCGCGTGCCGACGCGTGGATCCTCGAGCGCCTGGACGCCGCGGTGCGTGAGTGCGACCGCGCGCTCGGTCCGCTGCACCCGCTGCGCGGCACCTGGATCGAGGAGGAGCTGGGCGCGGGCCTCCGCCTCAACGACTACGCCGAGACGGCGCGCCGGTTCGTGTGGAACGAGCTCGCCGACTGGTACCTCGAGGCGATCAAGACGCGGCTGCAGACGCCGGGCGACGACCAGCAGGTCGCGCGCGCGGTGCTCGTGCACGTGTTCGATCGCGCGCTGCGACTGCTGCACCCCATCGTGCCCTTCGTCACGGAAGCGCTCTGGCAGAAGCTGCCGGGCCACGTGGACGGCACCTGGCTCGCCACCGCCGCGTGGCCGGTGACGCAGCGCGACACGGACGTGAGTGTGGCCGTCGGGCAGTTCGAGCTCTTGAAGGACATCGTCGTCGGCCTGCGACAGGTGCGCTCGGAGTACAACGTGCCGCCGGGAAAGAACATCGACGCCTTCGTCGTGGCCGACGCGGCGCACCGCCAGATGCTGGACGAGGAGTTCTCCCTCGTCAGCCGGCTCGCCCGCACCAACCTCGCGTTCGTGGAGTGGGCGCCCGACATCGCCGGCGCGAACGTGATCCTGCCGGGCGGCACGCAGCTCGTGGTGCCGCTCGAGGGTCTCGTGGACGTGAAGAAGGAGTGCGCCCGGCTGCGCACCGAGCTCGGGGGGCTGGAGAAGCAGCTTGCGTCGCTGGAAGGGCGGCTCGCCAACGCGGGCTTCCTCGAGCGCGCGCCGTCGCACGTGGTGGACGCCGAGCGCGCCAAGCGCGACGAGTGGTCGCAGCGGCGCGAGCAGCTGCAGAAGCGGATCGAGGCGCTGTGCGGCGCGGCCTGATCGCGCTCGTTGCTGCGGCAGCGGGCGCGCTCGGCTGTGCGTCGGCGTCGCCGCCGCCTGGCGGCCCGGAAGACCACGCGCCGCCGCAGCTCGTGCGGGTCACGCCGGACACGAATGCGGTGAACGTGACGGCGAAGAACGTCAGCTTCTACTTCGACGAGACGATCAACGACCGCGGCAGCGGTGCGCAGGAGCTCGGACGCCGCTTCCTCATCTCGCCGTCGGACGGCGCGCCGCGCGTGAGCTGGCACCGCAGCCGCATCGACGTCCGCCCCCGGGACGGTTTCCGCCCGAACACCGCGTACAGCGTATCCATGCTCCCCGGGCTCTCCGACCTGCGCGGCAACGCGATGAAGTCGAGTGCGAAGGTGGTGTTCTCCACCGGCCCGACCATCCCCCCTGGAGTCATCCATGGGACCGTGTTCGACTGGGCGGCGGAGCGGCCGGCGCCGCTCGCGCTGATCCAGGCGCTCACGCCCGACAGCACGCTCTACCTGGACCAGGCGGACAGCACCGGCAACTTCGCCGTGAAGCCGCTCCCTCCCGGTCGGTACCTGGTGCGCGCGATCATCGACGCGAATGGCAACCGCGGCCTCGACCGCAGCGAGGCATTCGATACTCTTACGGTCGATGTCCCGCTGAATGCCCCGATCGAGCTGCGCGCCGCGCAGCGCGATACCCTGCCCCCGCGTCTTGCCACGGTGAGCGCGAGCGATTCGGTGTCGCTGCGCGTCACCTTCGATCATCCGCTCGAGCCCACGCAGCAGATCACGCCGGACATGTTCGTCCTCGCCGGCGGCGACAGCGTGCCCATCGCGATCGCCCGCGTGCTGACGCCGGCGCAGGAGCTGGAGCGCACGCGACTCGCCCAGCAGGCGGCGGCCGACTCGATGCGGCGCGCCGACTCCCTCGCCGGCAAGGTGCTCCCTCCGCCGCCGCGCCCGGCGACCCCCGCCGCGAAGCCGGCTCGCAAGCCCTCGGTGCCGGCCCCGTTCAACAGCCTCCTCCTCGAGGTCGCGAAGCCGCTCGCGCACGGCGCACGCTATCGCCTCGTGGCGCGTGGGGTGAGGGGCATCAATGGACGGCAGACGGAGAGCGAGCGCACCTTCACCACCCCCAACCCGCCGCCACCACCGCCGGTGCGCGACAGCACGACGCGTCCCGCCGCCAGGCCTGCGCGCACGCCATGACCGACCGGCGCCGCGCCCTCCCCAGCGTGAATGCGCTGCTCGAGCACGAGGAGATCCGCGAGCTCCTCGCCTCGGCGCCGCGCGCCCTGGTCGTGGACGCCGTGCGCGAGGCTATCGCCGCGGCGCGTCACTCCGGCGAGGCGGCGGCGAAGGACGACGCGGACTGGGTGAGCGCGGTGCGGGCCCGCGTGTCGCGGGCGCAGCGTCCGTCGTTGCGCCCGGTGATAAATGCGACGGGGGTAGTGCTCCACACCAATCTCGGCCGAGCGCCGCTCGCGCGCGCCGCCATCGAGGCGATGGTCGCCGTCTCCGCGGGCTACTCCAACCTGGAGTACGACCTCGACGCCGGCACTCGTGGATCGCGCTACGACCACTGTGCGGCCCTGCTCCGCGAGCTCACCGGCGCGGAAGACGCGCTCGTCGTCAACAACGGCGCCGCCGCCCTCGTGCTCGCGCTCGACACGCTCGCGGACGGCCGCGAAGCCGTGATCTCGCGCGGCGAGCTGGTGGAGATCGGCGGCAGCTTCCGCGTGCACGACATCGCGGCGCGCAGCCGGGCCATCCTGCGCGAGGTGGGCGCCACGAACCGCACCCACCTCGCCGACTACACCCGCGTGCTCGGCGCGAGCACCGGCGCGCTGCTCAAGGTGCACCGCAGCAATTTCGCGCTGCAGGGTTACGTGGCGGAGGTGGAGGTACGCGAGCTCGTCCCCGCGGCGCGTGAGCACGGCCTTCCCATCATCCACGACCTTGGCAGCGGCCTGCTCATGGCGCTCGACGACATCGGCCTGCGAGGCGAGCCCACCGTGCGCGAGGCACTCGACGCCGGCGCATCAGTGGTGACGATGAGCGGCGACAAGCTCCTCGGTGGCCCGCAGGCGGGGCTCATTCTCGGCGACGCCAGCTACATTGCGGCCATGCGCCGCAACCCGCTCGTGCGTGCCTTCCGCGTGGATCGCGCCACGCTCGCCGCACTCGAGGCGACGCTCGCCCTGTACCGCGACCCGGACGTGGCGCGACGTGAGATCCCCACGCTGGCGATGCTCGCCGCGCCTGTGGCTCAGGTGCGGCGGCGCGCCGAGCGGGCGCACGAGGCGCTGCAGCGGCGAGGAGTGCCGTGCGGCATGGTGGACAGCGCGGCCGCCGTGGGAGCGGGCGCCTTCCCCACAGTCCAGCTGCCGAGCGTCTCGCTCGCGCTCGACGGCGATGCCGAACGCTGGAGCGCGCGCCTGCGCGCCGGCAATCCTCCCGTGGTGGGACGCGTGCATGACGACCGCCTGCTCCTCGACCTTCGCACCGTTCCCGACGACGCCGTGGATGCGCTCGTGAGTGCCGTGGAGCTGGCGAATGGATGATCGCGGCGCGGGACGCGTGGCCTTCCTCGACCGCGACGACACGCTGGTCGTGGACCACCACTACATGAACGATCCCGACCAGCTCGAGCTGCTGCCCGGCGCGGCACTCGCCATCCGCGAGCTCGCGGCCCAGGGGATTCCCTCCATTCTCTGCACCAACCAGTCGGGGATCGCGCGGGGGATGATCACCCTGCAGCAGTACCGCGAGGTGCACCTGCGCCTGCTGCAGCTGCTGGCGAATGAGGGCGCCACCCTCCTCGACACGTTTTCCTGTCCCCATCACCCCGACTTCACCGGACCCTGCGGCTGCCGCAAGCCCGGCACGGAGCTGTTCGAGCGCGCGGCGAAGCTGTACGGGCTGGACCTGTCACGCTGCTACTTCATCGGCGACAAGTACCGCGACGTGGCGCCGGCGTTGAAGCTGGGCGGTCATGGGCTCCTCGTCATCTCTCCCTCCACCCCCGAGGCGGACATCGCTGTCGCGGAGAAGGAGGGCATCCCGCTCGCCTCGTCGCTGCTGGAGGGAGTGCGCGACCTGATCGCGAACGGCGTGTGACGCGCGCGCGCATTGCCGTCCTTGCGAGCGGAGGGGGCTCCAACCTCCAGGCGCTCATGGATCACTTCGCGCAGCTCGGCGAGGCGCGCGCCGGCGACATCGTGCTCGTGGCCGCCGATCGCCCCGACGCCGGCGCGCTGGATCGCGCGCGGCGGGCTGGCATCGCCACCGCCCTCATCGCGTCGCGCCGCGCACCGCAGGGGGAGGAGCTTTCGTCGCTGCTCGAGCGGCATCGCGTGGACCTCGTGGTGCTGGCGGGCTACCTCCAGCTCGTGCCGGCTGAGGTCACCCGCCGGTACGCCGGCCGGCTGCTCAACGTGCACCCGGCGCTCCTGCCCGACTTCGGCGGCGCCGGGATGTATGGGGCCCGCGTGCATCGCGCGGTGCTCGCCGCGGGGACAACCTCGAGTGGGCCAACCGTGCACTTCGTGGACGACGTGTACGACCACGGCGCCGTGATCGCGCGCTGGCCGGTGCCGGTGCGTGCCGGCGACGACGAGCACACCCTCGCTGCCCGGGTGCTCCGCGCCGAGCACCTGCTGTATCCGCGCGTCGTGCAGGCGGTCGCTGCCGGCGACGTGCGACTCACTCCCGATGGACGCGTCGATCCCCCGTTCGTGCTCGACCGTCGCACCCTTCCCCCGCTCGACCCGGAGCTTGCCGATGCCCAGTCTGCCTGAGCGCATGCCAGCGCGCGCGCTCCTCCCGCTGCTCGCGCTCTCCGCCCTGCTCGCGGCGCCCGCGGGCGCGCAGGCGCCCCCGCTCCGGACGGTGCTGCCGCAGTGGATCGGCCTCATCGCCGCGCCGGGACACGAACAGGCAGCCACCAAGGCGATCATGCGCACGAGCCCCGCCTGGCGCTCGGGTCCGCTGGGGACGCTCGTCAGCCGCAGCGGGAGCGGCTCGCCGCGACGCGTGATCGCCTGCTCGCTCGACTTGCCCGCCTACGCGGTGAGCGAGATCCGCCCCGACGGCTACCTGCGCGTGCACGACGCCGAACCGGGGCGCCGCCATCCGCTGTGGGACCAGTTCCACGAAGGGCAGCGCGTGATGATCCAGACGCGCAGCGGCGTGCGGCCCGGCGTGTTCGCCGTGCGAAGCACGCACCTGTGGCGGCGTCGTCCGCAGGAGCAGCGACCGGTTACCACGGACGACCTCTGGCTCGACGTGGGCGCCACCTCGGCGCGCGAAGTCGCCGCGCTTGGCATCCAGCTGCTCGATCCCGTGACGCGCGAGCTGCCGCAGTGGACCTACGGCGCCGAGGATGATCCCTTCCTCGCCGGCCCGGGCGCCGCGCAGCGCGTCGGCTGTGCGGTGGTGGCCGCCCTCGCCGAGTCCGGCCCGCGCACCGGCGAGAACGTGTACGTCATCGCCACCCACTCCAGCTTCGGCGACGCCGGCCTCCTCGCCGCGCTGGCGCGCATCGACAGCGTGGACGAGGTGCTCGTGCTCGCGCCGCAGGCGGGCCGCGACACCAGTGCGCCGGTCACGGTGGCGCGCCTTGCACCGCGGACGATGTCGGCCCTGAACACCACCGCGCGCACGGTGCACGCCGCCGCGGTGCGGGCGCAGTTCGCCGGGACGCTGATGGAAAGCGTGCGCGCGAGCGACGCCGACCTCTTCGCCGCCGCCATGGCCACGGCTGCCGACGTTCCCGTCGGCGCGCTGCGACCCGTGGCGCTGCCGGCGCCGGTCGTGGCGCCACCAACGACGGCCGTGAAGGACGCACTGTCGCCGGTGGGCGACCTCCTCGGCCGGTTGACCGACATCTACGCCGTGAGCGGCCACGAGCAGGCGATGCGCGACGCCGTGCTCGCCGAGCTGCCGGCGTGGGCGCGCGAGAAGACCGTCGTGGACTCGGCGGGCGACCTCGTGCTCGCCCTCGGCCCCGAGCGCGACACGAACGTGGTGATCGCGCACATGGACGAGATCGGATTCGAGGTCGCTCGCATCGCGCGCGACGGCACCGTGTCCCTCACGACGCGCGGCGGATTCTTCCCGTCGCTGTGGGAGGGACAGACCGCGCTGCTGCACGTGGGCGCGCCGCCGACCGCCACCAGGGTCTTCGACGCGTGCGGCGCCGCATCCGCCGGTCCGCTGCGCGGCGTGTTCGTGCCGCGCGACAGCGCGGACCGCAAGCAGCCCGGGCAGCTCACCGCCTGGTTCGGGCTCGACTCCGCCGCGCTCGTGGCGCGTGGCGTGACGGTCGGCTCGCCCCTCACGAGCTACAAGTGCGCGACGCGCCTGGCGGGCACGCGGTTCACCGCGCGCTCCATCGACGATCGCGCCGGATGCGCGGCGCTCATCCTCGCCGTGCGCGAGCTCGACCCGAAGACCCTCAAGCGCAAGGTCATCTTCGTCTGGTCGGTACGCGAGGAGACGGGGCTCGACGGCGCCGGCGTGGTGGCGCAGCAGCTCGGTACCTCGGTCAATCGCGTCCACGCGGTGGACACCTTCGTCTCCTCCGATTCCCCGCTGGAGAGCCAGCGCTTCGCCGACACTCCCATCGGTGCCGGCGCCGTGGTGCGCGTGCTCGACAACTCGAGCGTGGCTCCTGCGTCGGAGACCGACCGCATCGTGAGCATCGCGCGCCTCGCGAAGATCCCGCTCCAGGTGGGCACGACGAACGGCGGCAACGACGGCTCGCAGTTCGTGCGCTGGGGCGCGGTGGACGTTCCCCTCGCGTGGCCCCTCCGCTACAGCCATTCGCCGGCCGAGCTCATCGACCTGCGCGACGTCCGCTCGCTGGCGACCCTCGTCCGCGCAGTCGTTCTCGCCCCCTGACCCCGACTGATCGCTTCACGCTTTTCGGTTCACGGTTCACGATTCACGATTCACGATTCACCCGCCTTCCTGATGCCCCGCGCCCTGCTTTCCGTCTCCGACAAATCCGGTCTCATCGACTTCGCCCGTGGGCTGCACGGCCTCGGGTGGGAGCTTCTCTCCACCGGAGGGACGGCGAGGGCGCTGCGAGATGCCGGCATTCCCGTGCGTGACGTGGCCGACGTCACGCGCTTCCCGGAGATGCTCGACGGGCGGGTGAAGACTCTGCACCCGGCGGTGCACGGCGGACTCCTCGCGCGGCGCGATCTCCCGGAGCACATGCAGGCGATCGCCGAGCACGACATCGCGCCGATCGACCTCGTGGCGGTCAACCTGTATCCCTTCCGCGAGACGGCTGCGCGCAAGGGCGTCGCTCCCGACGAGGTCATCGAGCAGATCGACATCGGCGGGCCGAGCATGCTCCGCTCGGCGGCGAAGAACTTTGCCGCGGTCACCACGGTGGTGGATCCGGCGGACTACACGCGCGTCCTCGCCGCCCTCACGAGCGGCGAGGACGATCGGGAGCTTCGCCGCCGGCTCGCCGCGAAGGTGTTCGAGCACACCGCCGCGTACGACGCGGCCATCGCGGGCTGGTTCGCGTCGCAGCAGGGACAGCAGCTCCCCGACCGGATGACGATCGCGCTCACGAAGGTGCAGGACCTCCGCTACGGCGAGAACCCCGGGCAGAGCGCGGCCTTCTATGTGGAGCAGCCCGGTGCCGGGCTCGCCGGCCTCGTGCAGCACGGCGGCAAGGAGCTCTCGTTCAACAACCTCCTCGACCTCGAGGGTGCGCTGCTCGCCACCGGGCCGTTCGCGGGTGAGATCTGCTGCGCCATCATCAAGCACACCACGCCTTGCGGATTGGCGACGGGAAGCAGCGCCGAGGAGGCGTACCGGAAGGCGCTGGCGTGCGATCCGGTCTCGGCGTTCGGCTCCGTGATCTCGTTCAGCGCGCCGGTGGACGACGCCGCGGCGGAAGCGGTGTCGAGCCTGTTCGTGGAATGCGTCGTCGCCCCGTCCTTCACCGACGGCGCGAAGGAGATCCTCGGCCGGAAGAAGAACCTGCGCGTGCTGGAGGGAGCGGCGAGTTGGGCGCCCGGCGCGCTGGACTTCAAGCGCGTGCGCGGCGGATTTCTCGCCCAGGGGCGGCCGCCCGAAGTCATCGGCGACGAGGGGTGGAAGGTGGTCTCCACCCGGCAGCCGACCGCCGAGGAGCGGCGGGACCTGCTGTTCGCCTGGCGGGCGGTGGCGAGCGTGAAGTCGAACGCGATCGTCCTCGCGCGGGACGGCGCGACGATCGGCATCGGCGCGGGCCAGATGTCGCGGGTGGACGCCGCATTCCTGGCGACGCACAAGGCATCGCTCGCCGGCCACGCCACGGCCGGCGCGGCTCTTGGGTCGGATGCGTTCTTCCCCTTCCGCGACGGGGTGGATCAGGCGGCGCAGGCGGGGGTGCGGGCAATCGTCCAGCCGGGAGGCTCCGTACGCGACGCCGAGGTCATCGCCGCCGCGGACGAGCACGGCATCGCCATGGTGTTCACCGGAAGCCGGCTCTTCCGGCATTGACCGGGCAGCCGGGCTCGTGGCGCGTGGTTTGCGCCACGGTCCGCGTTCCCTCTGTACGCCGCTGGATTTCCGTCCCTGGCGACCGCGGCCCCCCCATCACGACGAAACCACAAGGAGAGAGATGCGCACCAGAGCTATCACGGCAATGACGGCCCTCGCCACGCTCGTCGCGGTTGGCGCCTGCAGCAAGTCAGACGACAACGCGGCGATGGACAGCACGAGCATGGCCCCGGCGACCACCACGACGACCAGCCCAGGCGTGGCCGACAGCTCCATGGCCGGCATGAGCACCACCCCGATGACGCACGCCGATTCCCTGCGTGCCGATTCCCTGCGCGCCGACTCGCTCAAGCGGGCGGACTCCACGGCGAAGAAGCCGTAACGGCTTTCGCGGCGCGGGAGCACGGCGGCCCTGTACCTCAGGGGCCCCCAGCATCATCTTATTCAGCTGTGCTCCCGCCCCGCGACCGCGGGGCGTCTGCTATCCGCCCGCCCCGTGAGTGAAATGGCGACGACGTCACCGCCGTCCGAGCGCGACTACCGCCCGTCCTACCTGGCCGCTACCGTCGCGTCCGTCCTGGTCTTCATCCTGTACCTGCTCACCCTCGCCCCCTCGACGGCGATGTGGGACACGAGCGAGTACATCACGGCCGCCCAGGTGCTGGGGCTGCCCCACCCGCCCGGCAACCCGCTGTTCGTCCTCATCGGGCGCGTGTTCGCCATCCTCCCCATCGCCACCAAGGTGGCGGTCCGGATCAACATCCTCGCCGCGGTCTGCAGCGCCGTGTCGGCAGGGATGTGGTTCCTGATCACCGAACGCGTGCTGGTGGGCTGGCTGTCCCAGCGGTGGCAGCGCATCGTCGGCGGCTCCCTCGCCGCGCTCATCGGTGCCACGGCGTTCACCGTCTGGAACCAGAGCGTCGTCAACGAGAAGGTCTACACCGTCTCGCTGCTCGGCATCGCCATCATCAGCTGGCTGATGGTGCGCTGGTGCGACCAGCCCGACGGCAGGCGAGCGGACCGCATCCTCGTCCTCGTCGCCTACCTGTGCGGGCTCGGGTACGCCAATCACATGGCCGGCATGCTCGCCGCCCCCGCGGTCGGGTTGGCCGTGCTCATCGTCCGCTGGCGCACGATCCTGCGCTGGAAGCTCCTCCTCGCCTGCGTCGGCGCGCTCGTCCTCGGCGTGACGCCGTTCGCCATGGAGCCCATCCGCGCGGCGCACTTCCCGGCGTTGAACGAGGGCGAGCCGACGGCCTGCCGGGTGGAGCTGAAGGCCGATTGCACGTTCAGCTCCGGCACGTACGACGCTTTCATGTACAACTTCAACCGCGGGCAGTACGGCAAGCCCGCGCTGAGCGAGCGCCAGGCGCCCTTCACGGCGCAGCTCGACATGTGGTGGTTCTACTTCAAGTGGCAGTGGCTGCGCGACGCGCACGTGGACCATCCGTTCGCGCAGAGCATCCTCGGCGCGCTGTTCCTCGTGCTCGGCCTCGTCGGCGGGTACATCCACTGGCAGAAGGACCGACGAAGTTTCTGGTATTTCGGGTCGCTGATGTTCACGATGACCCTCGTGCTCATCTACTACCTGAACTTCAAGTACGGCGCGTCGCAGTCTCCCGACCTGGTGGGGGTGGCTCGCGAGGTGCGCGACCGCGACTACTTCTACCTCTGGAGCTTCTCGGCGTGGGGAGTGTGGGCCGCGCTCGGCCTGGTGGCCGCGTGGGAGTCGCTCGCCGAGCTGATCGGCCGCGAACAGGTGACCGAGGGACGCGCGACCGTCGAGCGCCCCACGAAGCGTGCGTTCGGGATGGCGGCGCCGGTGCTCGCGCTGGCGCTGATCCCGCTGTTCACCAACTGGAGCACCGCGTCGCGCGCCGGCCAGACCGACACGGCCGACTTCGCGAAGGACCTGCTCAACTCGGTGGAGCCGTACGGTGTGCTGATCACCGTCGGGGACAACGACACCTTCCCGCTCTGGTACGCGCAGGAGGTGGAAGGGGTGCGCCGCGACGTCCTCGTGGCCAACACCTCCCTGCTCAACACCGACTGGTACACCCGGCAGCTCATTCGCCGGCCGGTGTACGAGTATGACGCCGCCGCAGGTCCGGCGATCTACCGCGGGAAGTCGTGGACCAAGCCGAGTGGACCGGCCATCAAGATGACGCTCGAGCAGGCCGACTCGGTGCCCGCGTACATCCAGCTCGACCAGCCGATGACCTTCCAGGGGGGACCGATCAAGGCGACGATCGACCCGCAGCGGCTGTCCATCCCTGGCGTGCTGCAGCGCGCGGACATCTTCGTCCTGCGCATGATCGCCGACGACTTCGGCGAGCGGCCGATCTACTTCAGCCGCACGTCGGCCGGCTACGGGAACGAGCTCGGGCTCGGTGGCTACCTGCTCACCCAGGGGCTGGCGAACAAGGTCTTCATCGCGCCGGCATCACCCAGCCGGGATACCATGCTCGTCGCCGGGGTGGGCTGGGTGGACGTCAAGCGCACGCAGGCGCTGTGGGACAGCGTGTTCACGGCTACGAAGTCGCTCGCCAGCCGGAGCGACTGGGTGGACCGTCCCTCGGTGGGCATTCCATACCTGTACGTGGCGACGGGACTCATGCTCTCCGAAGTCCTGAACGCCACCAACCAGCCGGCGGAAGCCGACCGGGTGCTCGCCCAGACACGGCAGATCGCGCGGGCGGTGCAGCTCACCGACCTGCTCGCCCAGCTCGAGCAGCCGGAGCAGCCGCTTCCGGAGTCGAATCCCCTGCTCGTCCCGCGGGGTGACACCCAGCGGGGGCAATCGGTACCGGCCCGGCCGTAACGACGCGATACGACCTGCGTCACAGTCCAGGACCCCGCCCGAACGGAAACTTCGGGCGGGGTCTTTTTGCATCGGCACGTGTATATATGCGGGGTTTCGCGCAGCGGTCCTGTGCGTCCCTTGAAGACAATGTCAGCTCACTCACCCTGAAGGGGATATCCATGTCCGCTCGCTCGTACCGCCTGCTGCCGCTGCTGATCGTCGGGGCGCTGGCGGCCTGCAAGTCAGACGGCACCGGCCCGCAGCCGGGACTCGAGGTCGGCCAGTCGCTCAAGCTGACCGGTGCCCAGGACGTCAAGGTCGAGGGCGGCGCCGACGGCGCGCAGTACTACGTGGTGCTCGCGAACAACGACACCAACCCGGCGAACAAGGCGAGCTTCACCCTCGTCGGCAGCGGGTTGGGTGGTTCCGTGGCTGCGCTGGTGCCCGACCAGGGCGCCTCCCTCTCGCTCAGCCCCATCGCGGGCGGGGCCGCGAGCCCGGCCATCAACACCGCGTTCGAGGCGCGCCTGCGCGCGAGCGAACGCGCCCAGCTCACCACCCGCATTCCTGCTGCACGGCGGTGGATGGCGGCGCGGCGCTCGACCGCCGTGACGAACCTCGGCGGCTTCGCGGTCTCGCGCCGCGACGGGGCGGTGCCCTCGACGGCCAAGGTCGGTGACACGGTGACCGTCAACGTCAACGGCACCGACGCCTGCGACAATCCCACTTATCGTGGCGCGCGGGTGGCGGCGATCGGCACGCATTCCATCGTCCTTGCCGATACGTCGAACCCGGCTGGCGGCTTCACCGACGCCGACTACCAGCGCTACGCGACACGGTTCGACACACTCGTCTACCCGCTCGACGTAGAGGCCTTCGGTGCGCCCTCGGACATCGACCAGAACGGCCGCGTGGTGCTCATCTTCACCTCCGCCGTGAACGAGCTCACGCCGGCGAACGCGTCGTCGTTCGTGGGTGGCTTCACCTTCGCGCGCGACCTGTTCCCGCTCACCGACACCAGTCGACTGCAGGGCTGCCCGGCGAGCAACGTGGGCGAATACTTCTACCTCATCGCCCCTGACCCCACGGGTCAGATCAACGGGAACGACCGGTCCACCGGCTTCGTGGACACGATGACGACGGCGATCATCGCCCACGAGTTCCAGCACCTCATCAACTCGTCGCGGCGCATCTACGTCAACAACGCGAACGACTTCGAGGATACCTGGCTGGACGAGGGCCTGTCGCACATCGCCGAAGAGCTGCTGTTCTATCACGAGGCGGGGATGGGGCCGCGCAGCAACATCACCACCACCGCCATCCGCGCGTCGGAGCAGCGCCGCGCGGCGTTCAATCTCGACATGGCCGGTAACGCCGGACGGTATCGCGCCTACCTGCAGGCCCCCTCCTCGTCGTCACCGTACGCGAAGAACGACTCGCTGGTCACGCGTGGCGGCGCCTGGGACCTGCTCCGCTATCTCGCCGACCAGCGCAGCAAGACGGGCGACAAGGTGTTCTATCAGCTCGTGAACAGCACCCTGTCGGGAATCGCGAACGTGCAGAACGTGTTCGGCCCCACCTTCACCACGGACGTGCGCGACTGGAACGTGTCGCACGCCGTGGATGACGTCGCGCCCGTACCCACCGAGCTGACGCAGCCGAGCTGGGACTGGCACTCCATCTACCTCGTGGTCAACCAGGGCAGCTACCCGCTCAAGTATCAGGTCATGACCGACGGCACGTCGTACTCGGGAAGCGTGGTGGGAGGCGGCGCGGCGTACTACAAGCTGGCCGTGCCGGCAAACGGCACCGCCACCCTCACCCTCGGTGGGCAGTCCGCCTCGGCGGGCTCGCACCTGCAGCTCGTGGTCGTGAGGATCCAGTAGATCCAGGCGGCCCCGGAATGCAACGCGCCCCCGGATGTCGAGACATCCGGGGGCGCGTTGCATTCGAGGACACCGCTCGTGGCGCTCGATCAGGACGCGTCGTCGCCCCGGATGCGCTTCGGCCGCGGCGCGTCCCTGCCGGGCTGCGGCTCGTCGGGGTGCCCGGGGTTGATGGCGTGCCTCGACTCCACACGCACGTTCTTCGCCCCGCCCTGCACCTGGAAGTTCTCGCGCACGTGATCGTGCTCGTTGATGTCACGGCTGAGGCGGTTCTTCTCGCTGTTGAGGTCGGCCTCATCGTGCTGCTCGCGCCGCTCGAACAGGCGGTGGCCGCCGTCGGTGGGATGCTGTGCATCCTGGCGCTTCGTCTCCCCGCTGGGCCCCGATTCCCACTGCTCCACCTGGCGCTCGGTCGTCTTGGGCCCCTGCTGTCCTTCGGCGTGGCGCTGGGCTCCCTTCTGCTGCCCGTGATCGGCTTTCGACATGTGTTGCCTCCTGGCTTCGGTGCATCGCAAGCCGGTGAAGCATGTCGTATCCGGCTCTGCGTCCTCCCACCAGAGGGGCAAGAAACAGTCCGATGACCGCGGCGTACTTCGTATCGCGGCGAGTCGTGGCGGCCGCGTCGCCGATTGCCTGACGGCCGTCACGTGCACGATCACGCATCATGCCGGCAATCGCCCCGCGGTGAGTTCCGGCGTGGCGGGTGACGCTGGACCGACATGGAGGTGGTCAATGGCACAGGCGA
>CAMLIU010000004.1 GCA_946479995.1 uncultured Gemmatimonadota bacterium
GCGACCGCAACGAGAAGTCGATGGCCGAGAAGCTCGCCGCCGAAGTGATCGCGGCATCGAAGGGCGAGGGCAATGCGGTGAAGAAGAAGGAAGACACCCACCGCATGGCCGACGCGAACAAGGCGTTCGCGCACTATCGCTGGTAGGCTCTCCTCGAGAGTACGAGATCGCCCCGCCTGGTCGGACCAGGCGGGGCGATTTTTTTCGCACGGGCCCGGAACGAAAAGCGCTGGGAACGGAAGAAGCCGGATTTGAACATGGAAAAACCAGGATTCTCTCCGTGATTGGGAAGCGTCCTCGCACCTTGAAGCCTCTCGAGGCCGTTCCAATCAATTCAATGACTGTGGGGGTGTAGAGGCTGGCCCCCGGTACACGGAGCAAGGATCCCGCGAGGGCAGATCCTGCCATTTCACGCAGTTCATCCGGCCCCTTCCGTTCCTCCCGCTTCTACAAGAAACTGAGCCGACTCACAGCGTCTCCGCATCCCGCGGATACTCACGAGCGATCAGGTCAGCGAGGCGCGCGAGGTGGAAGTAGCCGTGCTCGAAGAGCAGCTTCGCCGGCTCGCTCGCATCCATGCCACGGAAGCGCGCCATGACGCGGATCAGGTGTCCCACCGCGCGGCCTCCGGGCTCATGGATGCGTCGCGGCAGCGTCGCCGCGGCAAAGAGGACGAGCTGCACGAGCATCATCCCCTTGTAGGTGGCGACCGAGCCGAGCCCGGACACGCGGGCGAGCGCGAGGATGGCGCCACCGATGATCGGCGCGATCGCCTCCGCCGCGCCCGACGTCGCGCCGAAGGTGCCGAGGTACGACGGGCGCTTGTGCTCCGGCGACAGCTTGAGCGCGAGGTTGCCCTGGCTCACGTGGAAGGCGCTCCAGCCGAGCCCGGAGACCACCTGCACGATGATCACCGGCCACACGCGGGCCGGCGACGTGAACAGCCAGGCGACCGGGGCGAGCACGATGAGGTACGAGCCGATGCGCAGCACCGGCTTGGTGCCGAAGTGATCGCCGAGCCGGCCCCAGTAGACCTGTGTGGCCGACATGATGACGTTGGTGAGGGCCGTGAGCGCGCTGACGACGAAGAACGACAGGCGCAGCTCGCGCAGCATGTACACCATATAGAAGGGAGCCATGAACCCGGCCGTGAAGCTCCACGCCGAGCTGAAGGCGAGGAACTGACGGAAGCTGCGATCGCGCAGCGGCCTCGAGAGCGTGGTGCGCAGCGGGACCTCTTCGGCGCGTGATTCCTTGCGGCGAGGGGCCGGGAGCCGCCGCAGGAAGACGATGCCGAGCAGCCCGAAGAGCGCGCCGGCGGCGAACACGGCGGCGAGTCGCTCGCGCGGGAAGCTCGAGACGCTGCCGTCGTCGCTGCCGAGCAGCCACGCGGCGAGCAGGGTGGCGACGATGCCTACCGCGCCGGCGATCTGTCCCCGCCGTCCCCAGAACACGCCCCGCAGCGGTTCGGGAATCAGCTCCGCGGTCCAGGTGAGGAAGGCGAGCTCGAAGGCGCTCGCCCCGAGCGCGGCCACGGCGAGCGAGGCGACGAACAGCGCGAGGGTGAACACGCCGGGGCGCACGACGGCGAGCGCTGCCGCGACGAGCAGCGGCGCGCGCCCGATCACCGCACTGACGAGTGCCGTGCGGCGCCATCGTCCTGCGCGCTCGATGCGCCAGGACAGGTAGAGCTGCCCGAGCTTCGCGGCGAGCGGAAGCGCCGCGATGATGCCGATGAGCAGCTCCTGCGCGCCGAGCGCGAGCGCGAGGCCGGTGAGGAAGAGCCCCCCGGTGAGCTGCACCATGAGCGTCTGGCAGATGCCGTGCGCGTCCACGAGGCGTCCGACGCCCGTCCACGTCGCACGGGTGTCCGACGTCCACAAGCGCGGCGAGCGAGCGGGGCGTTTGGCGGGCGCGACGAGAACGTTGGCGTCGGTCATGTCGAGGCAGGCACGCGCGTCACGCGCGGCGAGAACCGTGCCCGGGCGCGCGTCCGCGTACGCTTGCGTACATATACATGGCACAACCATACAATAATCCGTGCCGCGAATGAAACCCGGCACGAAGCGGGCGACGTGCGCACGCACCTTGCGAACCGTCTCGGCACCCACCGTGATGCGACTCACTCGCATCGCCACGACTCTTCTTCAACGAGAGGCAGCGTGAGCCGTACGGCGCTTCCTGATTCCATCGCGCGACTCGCGGTCGTGCGGGCATTGCACCTCGGTGACCTGCTGTGTGCGGTGCCGGCGCTGCGCTCGCTGCGCGCCGGATTCCCCGACGCCGAGATCACGCTCGTCGGGTTGCCCTGGGCACGCGAGCTCGTGCCGCTCGTCGCACCATACGTGGACCGCTTCGAGGAATTTCCCTCGTTCCCCGGCATTCCCGAGCGCACGCTCGAGCCGAGGCGTGTCACCGCCTTCCTCGAGCGTGCACAGCGGGAGCCGTGGGACCTCGTGGTGCAGATGCATGGCAGCGGGTCGCACATCAATGAATTCGTCACCCTGCTCGGTGCGCGCCGGTGCGCCGGCTTCCAGCAGGACGGTGACGTCGTTACCGCCGATGGCTGCTTCATTCCATGGCCGACGACCGGCACCGAAGCACAGCGCCTGCTCACCCTTCCAGTGGCGCTGGGCTGTCCCGACCGTGGCGACTCGCTGGAGCTGTTCGTGCCCGACGCGCAGGCGCGTGAAGCACGCGAGCTGCTGCGGACGGAAGGGCTGGACGATCATCCGTACGCCTGCGTACACGCGGGCGCACGCTTTCCTTCGCGGCGCTGGCCCGCCGACCGCTTTGCCGCCGTGGCCGACGTGCTCGCCGCGAGCGGGTTGCGCGTCGTGCTCACGGGGACGAGTGGCGAAGCCGCGCTCACGAGTGCCGTCGCTCGCGCCATGCACGCGCCCGCCGTGGACCTCACGGGGCGCCTGTCGCTCGCCACGCTCGCCGCCGTCGTGAAGGACGCGGCTCTGGTGCTGTGCAATGACACCGGGATGTCGCACGTCGCCGCCGCGGTCGGCACGCGCAGCGTGGTTGTCGCCTCCGGATCCGAGGTGTCGCGATGGGCGCCGCATGCGCCGGACCGGCACCGCGTGCTCTGGCACGACCGGCCCTGCCGACCATGCCTGCACGAGGTCTGTCCCACCGGCCACGAATGTGCGCTCGGCGTCGGCGTGGCCGACGTGGTGGAGACCGCCCAGGCGCTGCTGCACGCCGAGGTGCTGCATGCCTAGCGCGACGCGGCGGCTCCGTGTCCTCACCTGGCACGTGCACGGCAACTACCTGTGGTACCTGTCGCAGACGCCGCACGACTTCTACCTGCCGGTGAAGCCGGGCCGGCCGCATCCGTACGGCGGGCGCGCCGGCACCTTTCCGTGGCCCGACAACCTGCACGAGGTGCCGGCGGACGAGGTGCGGCGCACGCGCTTCGACTGCGTGCTCTTCCAGTCGCGTGATGCCTGGCGCGTGGACCAGCACGAGCTGCTCTCGGCGGAGCAGCGACGCCTTCCGCGCGTCTACCTCGAGCACGACCCGCCGCTCGCCGACCCCTGCGCCGAGCGGCATCCGGTGGACGATCCGGAGGTGCTCGTGGTGCACGTGACGCCATGGAACGCGCTGATGTGGGACTGCGGGAGCACGCCGACGCGCGTGGTGGAGCATGGTGTGTTCGTCCCGGCGCACGCCCGATATACCGGCGAGCTGCCGCGCGGCATCACGGCGATCAACAACCTGCGCACGCGGGCACGCCGGATGGGCGCCGACGTCTTCTGCGCGGCACGCGAGCGGGTGCCGATCGACCTCGTGGGCATGGACGCCGAATCGCTCGGCGGCATCGGTGAAGTGGACCCACCGCAGCTCGCGGCCGTCCAGGCCCGCTACCGCTTCTGCTTCAGTCCCATCCGCCAGACCAGCCTCGGCCTGGCGATCCTCGAGGCGATGACGATCGGCCTGCCGGTGATCGGACTGGCCACCTGCGAGCTCGCCTCGGTGATCCGGAATGGCGAGTCGGGGGTGGTGGACAGCTCCCTCGACACGCTCGTGGAGGCGATGCGCGAGCTGATCGCCGACCCGGGCGAAGCGCGTCGGCTCGGCGAGGGGGCACGGCGCGTGGCCCGGGAACGCTTCGGCATCGAGCGGTTCGCCGCCGACTGGGATGCACTGCTCACGGACATGGCGGGCCGACGGCGGCCGAGCACTACGGTGAGGCCGTCGTCATCCGCGCAGCACGAGGTCATGGCATGATCAAGCACATCGCCCTCATCAGCGAGCACGCGTCGCCGCTCGCCGCGCTCGGCGGCGTGGACTGCGGCGGGCAGAACGTCTACGTCGCGCAGGTGGCACTCGCGCTCGCCGCGCGAGGGCACCACGTGGACGTGTACACGCGTCGCGACGATCCGCAGCAGCCGCGCATCGTGCGGTGGGCGCGCCGGGTGCGCGTGATCCACGTGGATGCGGGCCCGGCGCGGCCGGTGGCGAAGGAGGAGCTGCTCGGCTGGATGCCGGAGTTCGCCGCCGACGTGGTGTCGTTCGTGGAGGAGAATGGTGTCAGGTACGACGTGGCCCATGCGAACTTCTTCATGTCCGGCATGGTGGCGGAGGCGCTGG
This sequence comes from uncultured Gemmatimonadota bacterium, assembly GCA_946479995.1. The sequence goes on from CAMLIU010000004.1 coordinate 4,603, forward strand.
AAGACGCCACCGGCACGCCGTTCGTGGTCACCTTCCACGCACTCGGGCGCGTCCGGCGCCTGTACCAGGGCGAGGCCGACACCTTCCCGCCCGAGCGCGAGCTGATCGAGCAGCGGCTCGTCAGCCGCGCAGCATGCGTGATCGCCGAGTGTCCGCAGGATGCGCTCGACCTCATCGCACACTACCAGGCGCCGGCGACGCGCATGACGGTGATCCCCTGCGGCGTGGACCTCGAGCGCTTTCATCCGGTGCCGCGTGCGCGTGCGCGCCAGGTGCTGGGACTGGCGGAGAGCGACCGCGTGCTCGCCCAGATCGGGCGGATGGTGCCGCGCAAGGGGGTGGACGACGTGATCCGCGCCGTCGGTCGCCTCCGCCGCGATCATCGCATCGAGGCGAAGCTGCTCGTGGTGGGGGGAGACGGCGAGGACGAATCCGGACCGTGTGCCCGCGAGCGGCAGCGCCTCCACCATGTCGCACGCGACGAGCGCGTGACCGACCTCGTGACGTTCGTCGGCCGTCGTGGCGGTGACGCGCTGCGCTACTTCTACAGCGCCGCGGACGCGTTCGTCTCCACGCCATGGTACGAGCCGTTCGGGATCACGCCGCTCGAAGCGATGGCCTGCGGCACGCCCGTGATCGGCTCCGCCGTCGGCGGCATCCGCTACACGGTGGTGGATGGTGAGACGGGATTCCTCGTTCCGCCGCGCGACCCCGATGCCATCGCCGCCTGTGCGGCGCGCCTCTTCCGCGACGAGGGCCTGCGTCGCCGGCTCGCGCGCGCCGGATTGGCGCGCGTGAAGGAGAAGTTCCAGTGGCGCGACGTGGCGGCGCGACTCGACTCGGTCTACGACCGCGCCGCCGCCGGCATGCCGTCACGCGAGCACCGGGAGACGGCGGACATCTCCACCGCACGCATCGCATCGGCAGGGGCCGCCCCCGCCATCGGCGAGCTGGAAGCATGACCGCTCGCGCCGTGTTCCTGGACAAGGATGGCACGCTCGTCGAGAACGTGGCGATGAACGTGGACCCGTCACGGATCCGGCTGGCCGCCGGCGCCGCCGACGCGCTTCGACGCCTGCGCGACGCAGGCTTCCGCTTCGCCGTGGTCTCGAACCAGGCCGGTGTCGCGCGCGGGCTGTTTCCCGAGAGCGCGCTGGCCGGGGTGCAGGCGCGCCTCGCCGAGCTGCTCGACGAGCACGGGCTGCGACTGGACGGATTCTTCTATTGTCCGCACGACCCTGCAGGTACGGTGGAGCAGTACCGCATCACCTGCGACTGCCGCAAGCCGGCGCCGGGGCTCGTGCACCGCGCAGCGGCCGCGCTCGGCGCGGACGTCGCGGCGAGCTGGATGGTGGGCGACATACTCGACGACGTCGAAGCCGGCCGGCGGGCGGGGTGCCGGAGCATCCTGCTCGACTCCGGAGGAGAGACGGAGTGGGTGAAGGGGCCCACCCGCGAGCCGCACTTCGTGGCGCGCTCGTTCGGCGAGGTGGCCGACCACATCCTCGCCTCGGAGGCGGCATGACGCCGCCAGCCGCGGCCTGGGCCGCCGTCCGACGCGTGCTGTGCGTGCGGCTCGATACCCTGGGCGACGTGCTGATGACGACGCCGGCGTTGAGGGCGGTGCGCGAGCATGCGGAGGGCTGCCGCGTCACGCTGCTCACGTCGCGCCCCGGGGCCGCGGCGGCCGCGCTGGTGCCGGTGATCGACGACGTGATCGTCTACGACGCGCCGTGGCTGAAGGCGACCCCGCTGCGCACCGACCCGTCGGCCGACTTCGCGATGATCGACCGGTTGCGCGACGAGCAGTTCGACGCGGCCGTCGTCTTCACCGTCTTCTCGCAGAGCGCGCTGCCGGCGGCGCAGCTGTGCTACCTGGCGGGAATTCCCCTCCGACTCGCACACGCGCGCGAGAATCCCTACCAGCTCCTCACCACCTGGGTGCCCGACCCCGAGCCGGCGTCGGGAATCCGGCATGAAGTGGCGCGCCAGCTGGCGCTGGTGGACCAGGTCGGCTTCCGCACAGCCGACACGGGCCTCGCGCTCCGCGTGCCCGATGACGCGCGCGCGCGCGTTCGCGCCCGACTGGCAGCGCTGGGTCTCGGATCCGGGCAGCCGTGGGTGATGATGCACCCGGGCGCGACCGCGCCATCGCGGCGATATCCCGCCCAGCGTTTCGGCGAGGTGGCGCGAATGGTCGCCCGCGACCTTGGCGCAATGGTCCTCGTGACCGGCGACGGCTCCGAGCGCACCCTCGCCGACGAAGTGTGCGCCGCGGCGGGAGTGCGCGCCCGATCGCTGGCCGGCGAGCTCTCGCTCGCCGAGCTGGCGGCCGTGGTGGAAGCGGCGCCACTGCTCATCACGAACAATACCGGGCCCGCACACATGGCTGCCGCGCTGGGGACGCCGGTGGTGGACATCTACGCGCTCACCAACCCGCAGCACACGCCGTGGCAGGTGCCGAGCCGCGTGCTGTCGCGTGACGTCCCCTGCCGCAACTGCTTCCGGAGCGTCTGCCCGGAAGGCCACAACGAATGCATTCGCGGCATTGCGGCTGAAGAAGTCGCGCGTGCCGCGCACGACCTGTTCGTCGAGACGCAGCCGCTGGCGCCTCGACTCATCGCCTGACGAGGAGAGCACTGATGTACACCCTGGGAATCAACGCTGCCTTCCACGACCCTGCTGCCTGCCTCGTTCGCGACGGCGAGGTGATCGCCGCCGCCGAGGAGGAGCGATTCACGAAGATCAAGCATGGCAAGCGGCCTGTCCCCTTCTCGGCGTGGGAGCTGCCGTTCCATGCGATCGACTTCTGCCTGGCGAAGGCCGGCATCGGGCTGTGCGACGTGCAGCACGTGGGCTATTCCTTCCAGCCCTCGCAGCTCCTCGGCGCGCGGAGCGACGACGCGGCGATCGAGATCCCGCTGCACCCGGCGCGCTATCCTGCGGACACCGACGGACGCAACCCGTGGGAGCCGTTGTTCCTCTCGCACGTGGCGAATGCGCCGCGCCAGCTCGCCGACGGTGCGCCCCTGCACCTGGCGAAGCGGTTCCAGGGCATCTGCTGGGACAGGCCGCACCAGTGGCACTTCGAGGATCATCACGAGTGTCACGCCGCGAGCGCCTTTCTCGCTTCGCCGTACCAGGAAGCGGCGGTCCTCTGCCTCGACGGCCGCGGTGAGCGTGCGACGACGACGTACTGGCACGGGAGCGGAGCCTCGCTCCGTCCACTCGGCAAGGTGGAGCTGCCGCACTCGCTGGGACTGCTCTACGAGGACCTCACGCACTACCTGGGCTTCCTTCGCTCGTCGGACGAATACAAGGTGATGGCGCTCGCGTCGTACGGCGCGCCGACGTTCGCCGACGAGTTCCGGCGGATGATCCACGTCGGTGAAGGCGGAGCGTACACGATCGAACCCGCGGAGCTGGAGCGACGCTTCGGGCCGGCGCGCACGCGCGGCGGGGCGGTGGAGCAGCACCACTTCGACCTCGCGCGCTCACTGCAGCTCGTGCTGGAGGAAACGGTGATCGAGCTGGCTCGCTGGCTGAAGGAGGAAACCGGTGCGCGCTACCTGTGCATGGCGGGGGGGGTGGCGCTCAACTGTGTGATGAACGCGCGCCTGCGCGACGCCGGCATCTTCGACGACGTGTGGGTGCAGCCGGCCTCCGGCGACTCGGGCACCGCGCTGGGCGCAGCGCTGCTCGTGGACGCGCGCGAGCGGCACGCCACGAGCCACGCGACGATGAACCATGCGTACCTCGGACCCTCGTTCGAGGACGACGAGATCGAATCGTTCCTGCAGTGGTCGAAGCTGCCGTACCGGAAGGTGGACGACGTCGCGGAGGTGACGGCGGGCCTCCTTGCCGAGAACAAGGTGATCGGCTGGTTCCAGGGCGCGATGGAATTCGGCCCCCGCGCGCTCGGCGCGCGGAGCATCCTCGCGAGCCCCATCGACGCGGCGATGCAGGCCCGCTTGAACGACCTCAAGGACCGCGAGGATTTCCGGCCCGTGGCGCCGGCGGTGGTGGAGGAGGAGGCCGGGTCGTGGTTCGCCGGCGCGCGGGTCGCTCCGTACATGCTGTTCGTCTTCGACGTGAAGCCGGAGGCGGCGGATCGCATTCCCGCTGTTCGTCACGTGGACGGGACCGCACGCGTGCAGACCGTCCGACGCGACCAGAACCCGCGCTACTACGACCTCCTGCGCGCGTTCCAGAAGCGCACGGGCGTGCCGGTGCTGGTGAACACGTCGTTCAACACGCGAGGCGAGCCGATCGTGTGCACACCGCGCGACGCAGTGGAGAGCTTCTGGACGTCGCCCCTCGACGCGCTCGCCATCGGGTCGTTCCTCGTGGAGAAGCCGACGCCCGCCACGCTCGAGGCGCGATGATGGACTGCACCGTCGTCGTCCCCACGTATCGGCGCGCCGACCTGCTGGAGCGGTGCCTCGAGGCACTCGCGCGCCAGCCACTGACGGCTTGCGGGTACGAGGTGGTGGTGGTGGACGATGCGCGGTCGGACGAGACCCGCGCGCAGGTGGAGCGGTGGGGTGACGGCGGTCGCGTCGTGCGCTACGTGCGTCCAGAGGGCGACGCGCGGGGTCCGGCAGCGGCACGCAACGCCGGCTGGCGCGCCGCGCGCGGATGGCTCGTGGCGTTCACGGACGACGACACGGTGCCGGACGCGGGTTGGCTGTCGGCAGCGATCGCGGCCTTCCGGTCCGGTGCGCGCCGGCTCGACGCGGCGTGGGGGAGGATCGAGGTGCCGCTTCCCGAGCGGCCGACGGACTACGAGCGGGACGCGTCCGGGCTCGAGCGCGCCGGCTTCGTGACGGCGAACTGCTTCGTGCGCCGCGACGTGCTCGAGGCGCTCGGCGGCTTCGACGAGGCATTCACCAGTGCATGGCGGGAGGACAGCGACCTGTACTTCCGTCTTCTGGGCGGCGGCTACCGGGTGGAGTACCTCGCGGAGGCGCTCGTCGTGCATCCAGTGCGCCCAGCGTCGTGGGGCGTGAGCGTGCGCCAGCAGCGTAAGGCAGCATTCGACGCGCTGCTCTACAAGAAGCATCCGGCACTCTTCGCGGAGCACGTGCGTCCGGCGCGGCCAACGCTCTACTACCCGGTGGTGCTCGCGCTTGGCGCGGCGTGCATCGGCGCGGCGACAGGCGTGGTGCCGGTCGCCGCGGGCGGCTGGGCCGCGTGGGCCGCGCTCACCGGCGCTTTTGCCGCGCGACGGTTGCGCGGCACGTCACGCAGTCCGCGCCACGTGGCCGAGATGGTCGTGACCTCGGCAGTGATTCCCCCGCTCTCGCTCTTCTGGCGCGTGCGGGGCGCCGTGCGGCATCGCGTCCTCTTCTGGTAGGTGACCATGCAGCTCCCGTCGTACGTCCAGCTCGAGCCGGTAGGCCAGTGCAACCTGCGCTGCCAGATGTGCCCGATCCAGTTCCGCACGGACGGCCCTCCGCACGGGCCGCCCGCGTTCATGGAGTACGAGCTGTTCCTCCAGATGCTCGACGACCTGCCGACGCTCACCGAGCTGCACCTCCAGGGGCTCGGCGAGCCGATGAGGCATCCGCGCTTCTTCGACATGGTGGAGGAAGCGACGCGTCGCGGCATCCGCGTGACCACCAACACGAATGCCACGCTGCTCACGCGCGCCCGTGCGGATCGCTGCGTGACCAGCGGCCTCGATACGCTGCACGTGTCGCTCGATGCGGCGAGCGCGGAATCGTACGAGAAGATCCGCGTCCGCGCGCACTTCGACCGGGTGCTGCGGAACCTGGCGCACCTGCGCGACGCGCGACGCGCGGTGGAGAGTGCGCATCCGCAGGTGCGCCTGGTGATGGTGGTGATGCGGCAGAACCTGGAGGAGCTGCCGCGGCTGGTCCAGCTGGCGCACGACCTCGACATCCACACCATGTGGGTCCAGCACCTCTGCCACGACTTCAGCGAGGCGTCGCTGCCGGAACGCTACGCGCCGATGCGTGACTTCGTGACCGAGCAGACGCTGCTCACGGAGCCGCCGGACCACGTGGCCGACGTCTTCTCCCTCGCGCAGGCGACGGCGGAGGAATGCGGGGTGAGCCTGCGGTTGCCGCATACCGAGGCACGATCACATCCACCAGGCACGCCCGGGCCGCAGCGGTGCGACTGGCCGTGGCACGGACCGTACGTCAGCTACCAGGGCTATTCGATGCCCTGCTGCATGATCGCCACTCCCGACCGCGGCAACTTCGGGCGTGTCGGAAGCGATGGCACGATCGCCGACATCTGGCAGGGGGAGAAGTACGAGGAGTTCCGGGCGGCGCTCGCGTCGGACACGCCGCCGGAGATCTGCCGGAGCTGCGCGGTGTACCGGGGGACATTCTAGGCGTCCCCTTCCTCCGCCGCCGGCGGAGGCTGCCACCGCGCCTGGACAGACCGGCGCGGTGGCTCGCCTGGGCCCGATCGCGCTTCGTCGGTCAGGCTTGTGCGGCCAACCGCGCTCGACCGCTTCGCGCAATGAGGTCGAGCGCTCGGCGGCGGAGCGCGGATTGCCAGCGGGTGCTCGTGCCCTGCGCGAGCCGCTCCCCGCAGTCTGCGGCTGGCACTTCAGTGACCACCAGTCGAACCGGCGGGGCGTACGCGATTTCCGGCGAAGTCGCCGCCCGATGCGCCGAGCGCCTGACGTGCGTCACCGACTCCCACCCGGCGATCATTCCCTCGTCGTACTCGCACGCCGATCGCACGAACGCGTCGAGCACCTTCACGATGCGTCGTGCCGACGCGATTCCGGCGCGAAGCGCCTCCGTGGCGACGCGATGCCGCGCCCATTCCTGCGCGCGTGCCGCCAGCTCCGAGGTCATTGCCTCGCTGGCCTGCTGCAGCTGTTCGATGAAGTTTGCCGGCAGCCCGGCGGCGACGAAGGTGTCGGCATGCGGTGCCGCTGCGTCGGCCATCGCGTGCGCGGCCGCCGCGAGCTGCTGCGACGTCGGCTTGCCGCGCGGGATGCGGAACTGCTCGAGCTCCGAGAGAGGTGGTTGAGTGGTGCGGGCGATCAACGCGATTGGAACGAGGTGCGAGCGCAGGAGCCGGCGACGGAGCGCGTGGTATCGCTGCGTGCAGTTGCGTGACGACGCCGCGCTCGACGCCTGGTCGTCGGCGTGCTGCGCGAGCCTGGCGAGCGACTCGTCGAGCCGGCACCGTGTGCCGCTGGTGACGATGGCGGGCAGTCGGCCCCGATTCGCGTCGAGGAACACCTGCACGTTGCGCAGGGCTTCCAGCTGGTTGGCTTCCTTGGTCCTCACGGTGTCCTCCGGGAAGGAATGGATGGAGCGGCGACGACGATCGGCGTGCTGGGAATGACGGTGTCCTTGTCGTTGGTGGTGACCGCCGGGTGACGGAGACGGTGCCCGGGGAAGCGGGTACCAGCCGCTGTGACGTTGGTGGCAGTCGCTGTTTTCGGCGTGGCGTCGCGTGTCCGGCGCGGTCGTCCAGCTGGGAGATCGGAGCCCTTACTTCATACGTTGCAGCAGAAGCCCATTTGGCCAATGTTGCGCACCGAGTAATCGCTGGTGGGCCCGGGGCGCCGGGCAGCGTTCCCTCGCGGATGGTCCGTGCTGAAACGAAAATCGCCCGCCGGGCAGTTGGCCCGGCGGGCGATCTACTTTCTGAGCCTCGAGCGCTCAGCGCGTCACTGTACGCGCAGCCGTGTCTGACAGGCGTTCATCAGCGCGGCGCCGACCTGGCGCGCTACCGCCGATCCGCGCGTCGTGATCCGGCTCAGTGACACACCGTGCCGACGAATCCAGGCTGCCGCCCGGGCCTTCGCCACCGCGAGCTGCCGATCCTCCTCTCCAGCGGGAAGCACGATCGCGGACGACGAACCGGGAAGCCACACGATCTGGTTTCCTTCGCTGGCGACCGCGTCGTCAGTGTCGGCGTGCTCGTACGTCATGCCGGCGGCATTTGCCAGCTCCGTGAAGGCGAGTCGCGACGAGAGGTCGGCCAGCTCGGCGGCCGGTACGTGTGGGCAGAGGAGAGTCATCTGCTCGGTGATACGCTGCGCGAGCGTGGAGACGTTGTCGGAGCTGAGTGAGTGGTCCACGGCGTTCGAGTTGAGGGTCACCACCTCAGCGAACGCAACCGTCGGGCCAGCCGGCAACCTGCTCCCGGAGCGGCCTAGAGCTCGCCCCAGTCCTGCTGTTCGTCCCGTGACTGGATCTCGGCCATCCGTTCCAGCAGTTCGTGGAACAGATCGTCCGGCATGTCGGGAAAGAGGGGGCGGAGCCGCGGCGTGAGCGCGGTCATGATCTCCTGGAGCCGCTGGTCGCGCAGACGGGCGAGGGGGTCTCGCGGCTCCTCTTCGTGGCTCACCGGATGGTGGGTCCGGCCGAGGCGTTGGCCTGGTGCTGGGCGACGGCGAGCCGCGTCACGAGTCGAACCAGCTCTCCCTCAGGCAGATGTCCGCAGACGGGCCGCAGCCGATAGGCGATCTCGAGGGCCAGGGCGCGGATGCGCGGGCTGGCGAGGGGATCGTCGTCGTCGGGACAGGCGGCGGGCGCGGAGGGAAGGGTGAAGCGGGGGAGGGTCACTGCCGGAAACCCCCGAGCCCTTCGCTGGCGAGCCGGTGATCGGCCAGCCGCTCCGCCGTCTCGATGAGGGCTTCCTCGGACAGGTCCGGGCCCAGGCGTCGAATCTTGGGAATGAGCTCGGCGACGAGGGCGTTGAAGCGAGCTGTCCGCACCTCGCTCAGGATGTCGCGCTGATGATCCGAAGCCATCTGTTTGCCGGGGCTGAAGGGCAGGGTCCTGCGTCAACCAGACGCGGCAGGGGAGATTCTGGTCACAAAATGGGTGATATATCAATAATCCACAGCGGCGGCCTCAGCCGGTGGTGCTTTCACGGCTGGAGTGGGTCGCTCCTAGGGCCTGGTTGCATCCGATCTGGCATTTTCGGAGGCGGCCGGCATATTGAGGGGCCGCGGAACGTTTGTGACCGCCGACACCTCCCCAGCCCGCTTCCCAAATGACGTCCACCGCCCCCGAACTCATTCGCCGCCTCCGGGTCCCCGGCTATCTCATCATGGCCGTGACGTCGATCCTGCCGCTGATCGACCTGCTCATGGCGATCTCGCCAATGCATCCCGGCACCGTCATGTGGCGCTTCGGCGCGGTGGGGCTGATCTCCAGCGCGATCGGGGCGCCCCTGCTGGTCCTCGTGCTGGTCTACGCCCTGGCGCTGCTCAGCGGGGACCGGAAGGTCGTCATCACCGTCGGGGTGATCGCGGCGTTCATCGCCCTGCTCATGTTCATCGGCGCCGGTTCGTTCACGCTCGACGCGCTCCAGATGAAGGGGCGGGTCAATCCGGCGGCGCTGGACAAGTTCAAGGGGGCGTCGGCGCTCGCCCTCGTGAAGCTCGTCGTGATGGGCATCTCGTCGATCGTGCTCGCGGTGAACGCCTTCCGCTCCTCGAAGCTCCTGAAGCGCGATACGGTGCGCGCCACTCGTCCGGGCGCCACGCTGATCGTCGGGCAGCCGGCGCCGAAGGCGACGATCGCCGAACGCGCCGACGTCACCACCTGAGTCGCTGACGAAGGGGCGGTGCCGCGGGGGGAGGCCGCGGCACCTGCCTTGCGCATGCTCGGCTCGCCATGGCCTCCCGACTCCCCACGCAGGATTCCTCCCCCGTTCCCTCGCTCAGCCAGCCTGACGAGCTTCGCTCGCGGTTCGCCGAGCTGGAAGAGAAATCGAAGGCGCGCGCCATCGCCGTCGCCCTCGACGACCTGGAGACGGGCGCGCAGTTCCACTACCACGCCGACCGCTGGTTCCACGCGGCGAGCACGATCAAGATCGCCATCCTCCTCGGCGTGTACGGGGCGATCTACCGCGGCGACCTGCTTCCCCAGTCGCGCGTACACGTTCGCAACCGGTTCCTCAGCGCGTACGACGGCACTCCCTATCGCGTGAGCGTGGATCGCGACGCGAACTCGGTCGTGCATCGCGAGATCGGCCGCACGCTGCGCGTCTCCGAGCTCGCCGAGCACATGATCGCGTCGAGCAGCAACCTGGCGACGAACCTCCTGCTCGACCTCGTGGGACTCGACGTGCTGCAGCGGACCCTCGACGGCTTCGGCATCCAGGGAATCGACCTGCGCCGGGGGGTGGAGGACGAGCTGGCGTTCGAGCACGGCATCAACAACCGGGTCACGGCGAACGGACTCGTGTCGCTCCTGCGGGTGATCGGCGAGGGGCGCGCGTTCAACAGCGAGCTGTCGCATGACATGCTCGAGGTGCTTCACGCGCAGCAGTTCAAGAGCGGCATTCCCGCCGGGCTGCCCCCCGAAGCACGCGTGGCGCACAAGACGGGTGACATCTCCACCATCGCCCACGATGCCGGCCTCGTGTACCTGCCGGACCGGAAGCCGTACGCGCTCGCCGTGCTCACGGAATGGGAACCGTCCACCCAGGGACGGTCGGCCACGATCGCCGCGGCATCGTACCTCGCCTACGCCGCCTTGACCGGAGACCGGGACTGATGGGAGACGATTCGCCGCAGTTCCCGCTCCGACTGGTGGACGGCCGGCGCCTCGAGCGCCGCTATCGCGACGTCCTGCTGCCGGGTGGCATCCTCTGCGACCATCGCGGGCAGGCGCGGGTGCTGCCGCGCTACTTCTATGAAGTGGAATCGTGGGAGCAGGCGCGCGAGACCTGTCTCGCCCCGCACTTCACGGTATCCGAGTTCATCCACACCGACGTCCGGGAAGCGCCCCCGCTGCGCGTCTTCCCGCGGTACATCCCCTGCGCTACTGCCCTGCTGGCCGTGGCGCTCGAGCAGTTCCGTGAGGCCGTGGGGACCTACGTCTACATCGGGGCGAATGGGGGCTACTGCTCACCCCGGCACGCCGGAACGGGAGGTGCATCACCGCACTGCTGGGGGACGGCCGCCAATATCTACCGC
>CAMLIU010000005.1 GCA_946479995.1 uncultured Gemmatimonadota bacterium
TGAGTCTGCTCACCTGGATCATCGTCGGCCTGATCGCCGGCGTGCTCGCCTCGCTCATCATGGGTGGCACGGGCTACGGCCTGATCGGCGACATCATCATCGGCATCGTCGGTGCGTTCGTCGGCGGCTGGATCATGGCGCGCCTCGGCGCGAGCTCGCCCTTCGGCGGCCTGGCAGGAACGATCTTCGTCGCCTTCATCGGCGCGGTGGTGCTGCTGTTCCTGCTGCGATTGCTGCGAGGCGCGACACGATAGCCGGTTGCGCCACGCCTGATCGCCACCAGAGGAAACGACTGGAAAAGGGGAAACGGCAGGATTCCGATGAGTGGAATCCTGCCGTTTCAGTCGCTTCCACCACTTCGTCTTCGCTGGCTTGCCTCGTTACTGCTCGTCCGCCGACGGGCCGTAGATGGGCGGAACAGGGACGTCGTTGAGGCGGAGGTAGACGCTCAGCTGGCCGCGATGATGGATCTGGTGGCTCATCACGAAGGTGCGCCAGGCGGCAACGCGCGGGAGGGTGAAGACCACGTGGTCACCGGCGCGCAGCGTCCACGGCTCGTGAAGTCGCGGGTCGGGGAGCGCACTCACGGCGCGAAGGGCGGCGTTCACGTTGCGGTCGAACAGCGCCAGTGCGTCATCGCGCGTCGTCCACTTCGCGTTCGTGATGCCGCTGCCCTCCAGGGCGGCGAAGTTCAGCTCCGGCTTCGTGGCCACCGCTACGCCGTAGCTCTCGATGTTGGCGAGGTGAATCGCCAGCTCACCGAGGCTCATGGACTTCGCGTGCGGCTTCCAGGACGCCTTGTCGTCGGGGACGCGCTCGATCAGGCGGCGCGTCGTGCCGGCCTCGTGCTTCAGTTCCGCGGCCAGTGCTTCGGCGAGCGACATCAGTCGTCGGAGGTGAAGGTGATGTCGGTATCAATGGGCTTGCCGTGGCGCCAGACGCCCGTGCCGCTCTTCGGGGGCGTCACGACCTCGAAGCGGACCTCGAGTGGCTGCGGCGCGTCGGCGAAGGTGGGGCGCAGATCCTCGAGCACGGCGCTGTACGCCGCCTCATGATCGCTCGCCGAGACGATTCCTACGTGAATCGGATGCGCGAACCGCTGCATCTCCATGGCACCAGGGATCTTCTCGGCGATGTAGTAGACGTAGGTGTACACGGTCGGTCGTAATGGGTGGTCGAAGTCGGGCAGTCCCCGGGATCGCGCGGGCGCCGAGCGGTCCGGTCCGGTGGCGACACGCACGACGATAGCCCTCCGGCAGCATGGACGCCAGCACGAAGGGTCTGGGCGATGCTACGGCGCTGGCTGCACCACCGGGCTGCCGTCGGGGTTCACGAGGTCAACGATGAACACGAGGACGCTGTTGCCCGGGATGAGGACGGAGTTGTCCGGACGAAGCCGGTCGTCGAGGCCATACCCCATCGCGGGGGGAACGAGAATCTGCCGCCTGCCGCCCACCTTCATGCCCTGAAGGCCAATCTCGAAGCCGGCGATGAGCGACGGCGGATTGGTGGCGATCCGGAAGGCAGCGGGTTGCTTGGGCGGCTGCAGCGAATCGACCTTCACGCCGTTGGACAGGTAGGCAGCGTAGAACATGAAATTGTCCTGTCCGGGCGCGATCGTCGCGCCCGTGCCGACGGTGATGTCGCGGTAGTAGACGCCGTAACCGGCGGACTGCGATGCCGAGAGGTCCACCCCGAGCGAGGGGTCGAAGGAGGCATCCTCGACGGTGTTGTACTGCGGCGAGGTCGCGTCCAGGCAGGCCGTGAACCCCACGGTCAGCAGGGCGAACGCGAGAAGGCGGAGGCGTGTCATCGGAAGGCTCATGGTGGGTGAAGGTCGGGCGCCGAGCAGTGAAGAAGGTGTCGCTGGTCGCGTGACGCAGGGTCAGCGGGTGCCGCTGGGTTCACGGTCGCGCCGAACGGGAACGCGCCGTCCCTTGATCGTCGAGCCACGCAGGGTGTCGATGATGCCGTCCGCGATCTCGTCCGGCACCTCGACGAGGGAGAAGCGCTCCGTGATCTGGATGGCGCCGATGGCACGCGGATCCACGCCGGCTTCGTTGACGATGGCGCCCACGAGGTCGGCGGGACGGATCTTCGCCTGGCGTCCGGCGCCGATGTAGAGTCGCGCCACGTCCCACTCGGGCACGATGCGCTCGCGCTTGCCCCTGGAGGAACCAGCAGCACCCGCCGCGGCTCCCTTGCGCCCCTGCGCGCCGGTGCCACGATCGCGATCCCGCTCGCGCTCCTGGCGCGGTGGCCGGTCGTTCCGCAGCGCCACGACGGGAATCTCTTCCTCGTCGGCGCCGCCTTCGCTGATGTCGGCCTGCTTGACCGCGGCGGCCGCCACGTCCATGACGTCGAACTCCTGCGCGAGCGAGTCCACGAGCACGCGGTAGCGATCCAGGCCGCCGGCGAGGATCGTCTCGCGCAGTGTCGCACGCGTGAGCTCGAGCCGGCGAGCGCGGAGATCGGCCACGGTGGGCACCGCGGCGATCTCGATCTTCTGCTTGGTCTGGAACTCGATGTTGCGCAGCAACCGGTGCTCGCGCGGCTCGATGAGGGTGATCGCCACCCCCTCGCGCCCGGCGCGGCCCGTGCGCCCGATGCGATGCACGTACGCCTCGGCGGAGCTGGGCACCTCGTAGTTCACCACGTGCGAGACGTGCTGCACGTCGAGCCCGCGTGCCGCCACGTCGGTGGCGATGAGGAGGTCCGACGTGTTGGCGCGGAACTTCTTCATCACTCGGTCGCGCTGCTCCTGCGACAGTCCGCCGTGCAGCGCCTCGGCGCGGTAGCCGCGCGCGTTGAGCGTCTCGGTGAGCGCGTCCACCTCGGTGCGCGTGCGGCAGAACACGATGGCCGACGTCGGGTTCTCCACGTCGAGGATGCGGCCCAGCGTGGCCATCTTGTGCGCGCGCGAGACGATGTACGCCACCTGGCGCACGCGTGGCGCGGCACCAGCGGGCAGGACCTCGCGGTCGATGCGCACGCGCACCGGATCCTTGAGGTGCTTGTTGGCGATGTCGGCGATGCGCGGCGGGAGCGTCGCAGAGAAGAGCGCCGTCTGCCGCTCCGCAGGGGTGGCCTCGAGGATCGCCTCGAGGTCCTCGGCAAAGCCCATGTCGAGCATCTCGTCGGCCTCGTCGAGCACGACGAGCTTCACGCTCTCGAGGTGCACGGTGCGGCGACGGATGTGGTCGAGCGCGCGGCCCGGCGTGGCAACGACGACGTCAACGCCGCGCTTGAGGGCGCGGATCTGCGTCTCCATGCTGGCGCCGCCGTAGATGGGAAGCGCGCAGACGCCCATCGGCTTGCCGTAGCGGTTGACCGCTTCCGCCACCTGCATCGCGAGCTCGCGTGTCGGGACGAGCACGAGCACCCGCGTCCGCTCCTTCCACGAGGCGTCCGGGTCGAGCAGGTGGAGTGCCGGCAAGGCGAAGGCCGCCGTTTTTCCCGTCCCCGTGGCCGCCTGGCCGAGCACGTCACGTCCGGCGAGCATCGGGGGGATCGCCTCACGCTGCACCGGTGTTGGCTCCTCATAGCCAAGGGCAGCGAGAGTCTCGAGGATGCGCTGATCGACGCCCAGGGCGGCAAAGCCGGCGGCCGGAACGGAAGTGTCGCTACTGGTGGTCCTGGGAGTCATTCACGGAAGATATACGCTGTCGCGCGGCTGCGTCCGCTGCGCTGGCTCGATGACCGGAGGGGGCGCGCTATCTTGCGAGCGTGACGAACCAGTCCGGCGAGCTGCCCTTCGAGATCCTCCCCTCCCCGATGCAAGGATCGGGCGCCTTCGCCACGCGATTCATCCCTGCGGGAACACGCCTCATCGAGTATGCGGGTGAACGGCTCACTCCCGCCGAGGCGGACGCACGCTACCCCGACGTGGCGGGTGAGCGGCATCACACCTTCCTCTTCGCCATCGACGACGAGGTGGTGATCGATGCCGCGGTGGGCGGCAACGAGGCGCGCTTCATCAATCACTCGTGCGACCCGAACTGCGACGCGGTGGTCGAGGACGGACGCATCTGGATCGAGACGATCCGCGACGTGCTGCCGGGTGAGGAGCTGGCGTACGACTACGCGTACGTGCTGGAGGAGCGGCACTCGCCGGCGGCGAAGCGCCGCTTCCCCTGCCACTGTGGTGCGGCGACCTGCCGTGGGACGATCCTCGCGAAGAAGCGGTGATCGTCCAGCGTGCGTGACGGCGCCAGGTTACGGCTTGCAGAGATAGGCGATCGCGACTGCGCCGAGTGAGCCCTCGGGGACCCAGCCGAAGCCCGGGATCTTGTTCACCTTGTGCTCGACGACCTTCGTCTCCTTCGCGTTCCCGTAGAAGGTATTCTCCTTCACGGCGAGCCGGCGGGTAGTGCAGTTGAAGGTGCCTTTCGTGCGCGCCGCATAGAGCGGCCCGTCGGCAGACTCCACCGGCTTCGTGAACACGACGCGAACGGTGGCCTCGCGCAGGTCCTTGTTCGCGTGCACCGACTTCGGGTCCACGAACACCCGGTTGCCGCTCGACGTGCGGCCGATCTCCTTCCATTTCACCGTCTGCGCACGAGCGGAGGCCGGCAGCAGGAGAAGTGCGGACGCCGCGAGGAGAGAGTAGGACCGTCGCATCAGCCTGTTCAGAGTGAGTAGTGCGCGGCGGCGCGCCGTCCGAAGTAGATGCCGACGCCCGAGCAAACGGTGGAGACCATGAACGCCGTCATCGTGCCGACCTTCGCGCCGAGCCACCACCCGACGGCGCTGCCCAGCGTGGCACCGATGAAACCCATGAGCTTGGTCATGATCTATCCTCCCTGGCGAGCGCGGTCCAGTAGTGGCCCATCTGTCCCCGCTGGCGCATGGTGGCCTCGGTGATGGGAGCGGTGCGCCACGCCCCGGGCGGGGTGGACTCGGCATAATCGAGCAGCCGGGAGGTGGCGCCGTACAGCTCAAGGACGAACCGCCCCCCCGAGACGTACCATCCGAGCATCCACGCGAGCTCCTCGTCCGTGGCGCCGGCGCGAATCCGCACTTCCAGCTCCTGGATCACGCTGCGCGCCGTAGCCTCGGGAAGCGAGGCAATGCCGGTCGTGGCCGGAGCGGCGATGGCCGAGTGCCAGACGAGAAAGAGCGCGCGCTTCAGCGCCTCGAGCGCCGACCCGCGGTCGGCGAACAGCTCCACGTACGCACTGAGGATGGCCGGATACTCCCCGAACAGCCCGGAGCGCTCGATCTGGCGGTCGCGCTCCTCGAGCGTGCCGCTCGCCCCGCGAAGGCTCGCCAGCACCGCTTCCTCCCACCCCGCCAGCGACGTCAGGCTCAGCACGCGCTTCCTCCGGTAACCACGGGCGACGCCCGAGCGCTACGCCGCTCGGGGCTCCGCCACCACGTGCAGTGTAGTGCCCCACGGGTCGGCGGCGAGCCACCCGGCGTCCCCCTCACGCACCTCGAAGCCGCTCGACGCGATACTCCGGCGCGCCTCGGCCACTGCGGAGGCATCCGGAAGGACGAGCTGCCATGCGAGGAGGCGCGCCTCGTCCTCTGCCGCGGCGACGGCATGGGGGCCGGCCCAGGTGTTGAGCCCCAGATGATGGTGGTAGCCTCCCGCGGACATGAAGAGGGCGCCGGTGTAGCTCCACACCATGGTGTCGAGGCCGAGCGCGGCATGGTAGAAGCCCGATGCACGCTGGAGATCGCCCACGTGGAGGTGGATGTGGCCCATCGTTGTGCCGGCCGGCATGCCGCTCCATCGCTCCCCTCCCGCGGCCTCCACCAGGCTTGCCACGTCGAGCGGGAGGGTGGCCATCCGCAGCTCACCGCCGTCCGCCTGCCAGGTATCGCGAGGCCGATCGGCATAGACCTCGATGCCGAGGCCGTCGGGATCGTGCAGGTAGAGCGCCTCGCTGACCAGGTGATCCGCTGCGCCGGCACGAGCTCCGTTCTCGGCGAGGTGCGCCACGAAGCGGCCGAGCGAAGCGCGATCGGGGAGCAGGATGGCGAAGTGGTAGAGGCCGATCCTTCCCTGCGAGGGCACGCGCCGCGCACCCGGCCGTTCGTGCAGTCGCAACAGCGGGTGCTCGCTCCCCGCCGGGCCGAGCTCCGCCGTGGCGCCCTCCCGCCCGACCAGCTGGAAGCCGAGCACCTGCTGGTAATAGGCGAGCGAGCGCTCGAGGTCTGACACCTGGAGCTCCACGAGTCCCACATGAGCCTCCGCCGGCAGCCGGTACGCCGGTGGCGCGATGCCCAATCGTGGAGAGGTCATGCGATCGGCTCCCCGCGCTCGCACTTCAGGCATTCCAGCTCGAAGCCGAGGAACTTCGCCCGTCCCTCCGGCGTGGTCACCCAGGGACGCACCTGCCATGGCGGGTCGTGGCGCACGTGCTGGCCGTGCCCACACGCCAGCTCGGCGACCCAGTGCCCTTCGTCATCGAGGTGATAGCCGACGATGGGCTGCCTGACCACGACGCTCCACGCCTCGTGAACCGCCTTCGCCAGCACATCGCCCGGCACTTCGGGTTCATCGAGCAGCTCGCGCAGCCGTGCCAGCGGCTGCCGCTGCGCGTCGGCAAGGGTCTGCTGCGGACAGTCGAGCTCGAGGCGAAGGGCATCGGCGCAGTCGCCTCGGAGCTTCTCATGCGAGGAATCGGCGAGCTCGCGCGGCGTGAGCGCGTGCAGGGCGAAGAGGCTGGTGCGGAGTCGTTCGATCATGTCGGTGACAATCCCCTCGGCCCTCGATCGGGGCAAGTCGCGAACCCATCGTGCCTCCCGTCGATCGACGGACGGGTCGCCTGGTCGCGCTGAAATATATCGGTGTTTCTTCGGGCGCGCGGTTGCGGCGAGCGCGGTCCCGACGTCCATGCCCTAGCGCGGAGCCGGACAGAACCATGGAGCACCCGCGCGGAGGGAAGCCGATGGAGCTGACCACCGAACAGGAGTACGTGAGCTCCGCGCGGGCGGCGGGGCTGTTCTACGTGACGGACGAGATGCCGGGGATTCGTCGCCGGCGTCACGGCCGCGGCTTCTCGTACGTGGATCCCGATGGCCGGACGATCCGCGACACGCAGGCGCTGCGGCGCTTTCGCTCGCTGGTGATCCCGCCCGCGTGGACGGAAGTCTGGATCTGCCCCGATCCGAACGGCCACCTGCAGGTGACGGCGCGGGACGCGCGCGGCCGAAAGCAGTACCGCTATCATCCCGGTTTCCGGCAGCAGCGCGACGGGATCAAGTTCGAGCGGATGATCTCCTTCAGCGACGTCCTGCTCGCCATCCGCGAGCGGGTGGAGCACGACATCGCGCTGCCGGCACTGCCCCGCGCCAAGGTGATGGCGACGGTGGTGTGGCTGCTCGAGCGCACGCTGATCCGCATCGGCTCCAACGAGTATGCGAAGGCGAACAAGTCGTTCGGCCTGACCACGCTGCGCCAGCGCCACGTCCGCGTGATCGGCTCGAAGCTGCGCTTCGACTTCCGCGGCAAGAGCGGCGTGGTCCATTCCGTGGCGGTGACGGACCGCCGCATCGCGCGCATCGTGCAGCGCTGCCAGGAGCTGCCCGGCCAGGAGCTGTTCCAGTACGTGGACGACGACGGCGCGCGGCAAAGCGTGAACGCCGAGGACGTGAACGCCTACCTGCACGAGATCGCCGGGCGCGACGTGACGGCCAAGGACTTTCGCACCTGGGCGGGGACGATGCTCACGGCGGAGGCGCTCCGCGACATGGGCCCCGCTCAGTCGAGGCGGCAGGCGGAGAAGAACATCGTCGCCGCAATCGACCGGACGGCGGAGCGGCTGGGCAACACACGCAGCGTCTGCCGCAAGTACTACATCCACCCCGAGCTGCTCGATGCATACCTCGAGGGATCGGTGCTTCCACCGACGCCCGAGCCGGTGTGGCGGGAGCGTCACGCCGCCGCGGCTCCACTCCGTCAGCATGAGGCGGAAGTGCTCGCCTTCCTCAAGGCACGGCTGGACGGCAGGAGAGCGGCAGTCGCCTGACCGGGGCGGCGTGATGCCTCGCTCACTGAGCGCGGCAACCGATCACCAGCACGCGCTTCACGACGGTGGATTTCGGCAGCGTGCGCAGTCGTGCGGCGTCCCAGCTGCCCGAGGGCGAGCGCGGCTCCGACAGCTCGAAGCTGAGCCCGCACAGCGCCTCGGCGACGAGGAAGAGGTTGCCCTCCCCGACGAGGCCCTGCACTCCGCCCTTCAGGGCAAGCAGCGCGGAGAGCGGCGTGCCCACGCCAATCCAGTTCGACGTGCGGAGCCCGGGACCGGTGATCTCGATGCGCCACACGCGCCCCTCGTTCACCTCCACGGCCGCCGTGTCGCTCTCGAACGGCACGACGAGGATGCGCTCCATCTGCCCTTCGGTGCGCCGCTCCATAGTGTCGCGGACAACGACGCAGCGCGCCTTGACCGAATCGACGGACATGCCGATGCGGATGTTCCCAACCCCATCGCCATCGACAACGGGGCGCCCGCAGGATCCCGCGGCCTGCGCTGCGGCCGCCGTCGACGCCGCGGAATCGGGCACCGTCGCGGCGCCGCTTCGCGGGATCGTGGTGTCCGCCCCCTGCTCCGCGCCCTGCACCGCTTCGCGCACCACCTGCTCCGCCGGCGCCTCCCCCGAGCCCTGGCCGCTGCAGGCGGCGAGCACGACGCACAGCGCGGCCGCCCACCTCATGGCTGGCATCGCTGGACCTCGATCCAGTGCGCGAATGCATTCATGAACTTCGTGAGGAAGGCGCGAGTGCCGTCGTTGGTGATGTTGCCCTGCTCGTCCACGAGGTTGGCCACGCCGCCGAGATAGACTTCCGGCTGCTGCAGCGTGGGCACGTCGAGGAACACGAGCGACTGCCGCAGGTGGTGATTCGCACCGAAGGCGCCGATCGCGCCGGGCGAGACACTCACCACCGCGCCCGGCTTCCCGTTCCACGCCGCCTTGCCCGCCGGCCGCGAGCCCACGTCGATCGCGTTCTTGAGCACCGCGGGCACCGACCGATTGTACTCGGGGGTGGCGAAGAGCACGGCGTCCGCGGCACGAATGCGATCGCGAAGGCGAGTCCAGGACTCGGGGGGATGCTCGGTCTCGAGATCCTGGTTGTAGAGAGGGAGGTCACCGATCTCCACGATCTCGAGCTTCAGCCGTGGCGGCGCCAGGCGGCCAAGGGCCACGGCAATGCGCCGCGTCCATGATTCGCGTCGCAGACTGCCGACGAAGACGGCAACGTCCAGGGTTTCGGGCATGAATCCGTGCGCTGGTCCAGGGTGGTCGTGAACGACCAACGCACGGAGTGCACGAATGGTTCCTAGTGCGGCGTCGTCATGTCGGTGGGGCGTGGCCGCACGTCGGACGGCGCGAGCGGCATGCGGTCGGCAAGCAGACGCGTCGTGAAGCGCTGCCCCTCGGAGACGCGCTCCACTTCGATGGCGATCGCCTCCACCATCTGGCCGAGCTGGGCGAGCTGGAGTCGCGAGGCCTCGTTGGCCACGGGCGCGTTGAGCTGCGCGGCGCGTACCGCGCGCCTCGCACCGAAGTAGCCGCCGATCCAGCTCCCGACGAACCCCGTCAGGAGACCGACGCTCCCGGCAACCCCGAAGAGGAGGACGTAGTGCTCTCGCATGGTGCCCAGGAAGTGCATCGGCAGGATGTCGATCATGTCTGGCTCCGGGGTTCGTATCGGGTCATCGGGTCAGCGCACATTACGCGCGCGCACCGGCGGTCGTTTCGGTGGCGAGCTCGGCACGTGCGTCACGGCACGGCATTGAGCACCTGCTTCTTGCCGAGCGGGTCGATATCGAACGCTTGGGCACGCGCACGATGCGCCTCGGCGCCGCGCAGCGTGGCGAGCGCACCGTAGTAGTCGAGATAGGCGAAGGACGAGATCCCGCCACGGACGAACTCGTAGCTGCTCACGAGCTGGCGCCACCTCTCCATCTGCCCCGAGACATCGACGTACAGGTAGGGCGCGAACTCTTCGGCGTCTTCCCAGTTCTCGGCGTACCAGAGTCGGACGCCGCGGTGGGGCGGGCTGGCGAGCTTCACGCCCTCCAGCGCGGCGAGGAGCACGGCGTCCTCCACGATGGCGTGCGTGGTGGAATGGTCACGGTGGATGCTGTTCCGCCAGTGCGTGATGACGAGCGTTGGCTTCACCTCGCGGATCACCTCCGCCACGTAGCGACGCGCTTCCTCGGAGTTGGGGAGCTCGCCGTCCTTGTACGGCCCGAAGATGACGCGCGCCCCGAGCATCGCGGCGGCCTGCTGCGCTTCGCGGCGCTTCTGCTCGCCGTACTGCACGGGGGACATCTTCGGGTTGCCGCCTTCCCCAAGCGTCAGGTGCAGGAGCACGATGCTGTCGCCGAGCTCGCGCTGCTTGAGCAGGACGGCGCCCGCGGTGAGCTCCATGTCACCGGCGTGCGCGCCGATGGCGAGGATGCGTCGTGGCGCGCGGGGTGGAGAGGATTGCGCCTGCAGCCCGCGGCAATCCCCATCGAGCGCGGGCGCGACGAGCATCGTGAGCGCGAACACGAACAACCGCGGCAAGCGCGCGCGTGTGGCGAGTACGTTCACGACCGGCGTTCCAGACGCTCGCGCGCGAAGGTGACGCCCCCGAGCGCCGACCAGTACGCGACCCACGTCGCGAGCAGGCTCCCCGCCTTCCAGCTCTGAAGTCCGAACATCGTTCCTCCGGGATGCGCCCGTGCGTCACTCGACCGGCACGAGCTGGTCGAACGTCCGAAGATGCCATGAGGCCGCGAGCTCAGCCACCGTCGAGCCAGAGCAAGGTGAGCCGGCCCGAGCAGTCGAAGGCCGCGAGGCCACCGTCATGCGGACTCAGGACGTCGTCGTCTTCCGTACGCACCTCGATGCCATCCGGTGTCCGCGAGAAGCGTCGGACGTGCTGACGGCGGCCGCGCAGTCCCGCGATGGTATCCATCGCAATGCGAGCGACTCGAAGGCTGTCACGCTTGGCCGCGGCGCAGCGCGTCGGGATGGCGGCAGCGGCGGCGCGCTGGTGCATGCGCAGGCTCGCCACCACGCCGCACAGCAGGACGACGAAGGCAGCCCACGCGAGCCGGCGGCGAAGTGCCGCGCGCCCGCTCACTCCTCCCCCGTGCCGGACACGATGCGCGCCGTCGTCACCGCCTGGCCCACGTGACGCTGCGTGTGTTCGGCCGCGTGGAACAGCAAGCCGATCACGGTGGATGGCAGCCGGCCGCGACCCACTTCGCGTGCAGCGGGCAGGTCGTCCTCGGCCGTGGAATGCACCTGCATGAGTGCGCGCTCCACTGCCGCGCCGAAGCGGCGCGCGAGCACGGCGGCGTCCGGTGGCTCGGATTCGACTGCGGGCTCCGCGCGCAGCGCCGCAAGCTGTGCGTCGGAGAGCTGCTCACCACGCGCGTAGGTGAACAGGCGGTCGAGGCTTCCGACGGCGTGCGTGAGGTGATACGCGACGGATGCCGCGCCGCCGGGCCGCGCCACGAGCTGTGCCGAGCCGAGCGTGGAAAGCTTTGCCTCCACTTCCTCGCGGCACTGGAGCAGGCTGTGAGCGACGGGCTGGAGAAGTGGGGGCACGTCGGGCAACGGGCCGCGAAGCCAGACCTCCGGTAGCGGGCCGCTCACGCCGACTTCCTCGCCACTCGCGATCGCAGTGCGGCAACCAGTCCCTCGGGATCATCGGTGCCAAGGCGGAAGCGACGACCGTCGTCGAGCTGGATCTCGACCGCGTCGCGACCGGAGACGTTGTAGAGCATGCCGCGCATGGTGATCCGGATTCCCCACCCCTCGAGGCCCGATGAGGTGGTGCGCTCCGCGGCGACGATCCGCTCGAGCGGAGCATGGACGTGCCAGAAGCCCGGACCGAACCAGCTCACCAGCTCACGGTCGTTCACCTGGATGGTGAGCGACGAGAAGAGCCACGCCACGACGATGAACGCCGCAGCGAGGAGGTACAACCACGGGTTACCCCTGGCCGACGCCAGCCAGAGGCAGAAGGCTGCCGGCAGGAGCAGCGTGACGAGCAGGAGGCTGCCCCACTGTCGATGCAGGTACATGGCGTGATCATCCTCGGCATGCGGGTGATGGCACCCGGTACGATGCGCGACGTGCGCAGCCACGGCAACCGTGTATGATTAGGCACCACCGAACAGCGAGCCCGACGCGATGACGCACGCTTCCACGAATCCTTCTCCGGTTCCAGCCGGCCGACGGCCGACCGGACGCGGTCCGCGCGAGTGGGCGCGCGCCTTCACCGGCTTCTATCCGCCGCTCGCCGAAGACATGGCGTCGCTGGATCCGATCGCGCGCTTCCTGTACTCGGCGCGCAGCGTGATCCTCGTGATCTCCTTCCAGGCCGCGCTGATTGCCGGGCTGCTGGCGCTCACCGACCGTCGCTTCGCTCCCCTGCCCTTCGCCCTGCTGGTGCTCGGCTACGTGGTGCTGCACGCGATCAGCAACCTGTCGAACGACTATTTCGGCGCGAGGCGAGGCCACGACACCGACGACTCACCGCGGCGGCGATACACGGTGCATCCGGTGCTGAGCGGCGCCGTGAGCTCCTCGCTGCTCGTGCGCGGCCTCGTGGTGCTCGCGGTGATCGCCGCGGCCATCGGCGCATACTTCGTCTGGCTGCGCGGCTGGCCGGCCGTCTGGCTGGTGGTCATCGGCGCGCTGCTGCTCTGGGCGTACGACGCGGCGCCGCGCGCGCTCAAGGAGCTGGGCCTCGGCGAGGTGGCGGCGTTCGTCGTCTGGGGGCCGCTGATGGTCGCGGGCGGCTACTTCGTCCTGTCCGGCCATCTGTCCGCGGCGGCGCTGATCGCGTCGGTCCCGTACGGGCTCGGCGTGATGTCCATCCTCGTCGGCAAGCACATCGACCAGCGGCAGTTCGACGCGGGCAAGCACCAGCGCACGCTGCCGGTGGTGCTCGGCGAAGGACGCGCA
Organism: uncultured Gemmatimonadota bacterium; assembly: GCA_946479995.1. Next base: position 12,925 of record CAMLIU010000005.1, read on the forward strand.
CGCACGCTCAACCGCGCGGCAGTGATCGGGATGTACCTGTTCGTCATCGCCGGCATCCTGCTCGGCGCGCTATCGCCATTCGTCCTGCTCGTGCTGCTGGCCGGGCCACGGGCGATCCGCGCCGTGCGGGTGATGTCGGCACCCGCGCCGTCGCAGCCACCGGCTGGCTACGTGGGATGGCCGCTCTGGTACCATCGCGTCTGCCTGGTGCACAACCGCGCCTTCGGGTGGCTGTACATCCTCGGCCTCGCGCTCGGCGCGCTGCTCCCGGAAGTGCGGCTGGGCGCCTGACCGGGGCGCCGGGCTGCGTGGCCCGGGCAACGCAGCATCAGGATGCGTCGGCGCTCCCGGGCGGCTGCTCGTACATGCTGATGCGCCAGCGTCCGCTCCCGCTGCGGCGGACGTGCAGCCGCACGGGCCGGCGGCCCACGCTCTCGGCACTCTCGCCGGCGCTGCTCTCGAAGATCAGCGAGCCGGTGACGAGATACTCATCGGTGCTGGCGGGGGTGACGGACTTCACCTCGATCCGGTCGGGCCACGGGCTCGAGACGCGACGGCCCGGCGCGGCCGTTGGACGGGCCATCCAGTCGCTGAGCAGGTCCGGCGTGACGAGGGTCCCGTAGGCCTCCTGCAACCGCGATGCGGCAATGCTGTCGGGCGCCAGAAGCGATACGGTCTGCATGCGTGCCCCGAACAGGCTGACCAGCCGCCGCACGGCACGTTCGGGGTCGAGCGGAACGGTGGCGGTGTCCTCGGCGCGCGAGGAGCCGCCAGCTGCGGCGGCGTCGGGTTCACCGCACGCGACGAGCAGCGCGGCACATGCGGCGAGCAGGTGAAACAGCCTGCGACGGTTCATGAGCGCCTCGCGTCAGAGTCGAAGGCCGGCCAGCCGCCGGACTGCTGGCCACGTACTGCAAGACTGGGGCGGCAGGATTCGAACCTGCAACTTCCCGGGTAACAGCCGGGCGGTCTGCCAGTTGACCTACACCCCAAGAAAACACAAACGCCCGCCGGCGGGAGGCCTGGCGGGCGTGGCAGCGTGTGAAGCGAGCGCGTGCGACCTAGCCGGACCTCCGTGAGGAGCACCGATTGGCATTATTGGCCGGCAGGTTGAACGAACGCGAGCGCATGCAGACAGAGTATGGCATCCTGCCACCGACGTCAAGCACGAGTGGGGACCGTGGTACAGATGTTGACTGCCCCACGCCCGACGAGGAGGGAGGGTGGCTGAGGAATCCGTGATGACGGCGCGTGCACGCTGGCTGGTGCTCGCGACCGTCGGGATCGGCACGTTCATGTCGGCGCTGGATGGCAGCGTGGTCAACACGCTGCTGCCGGTGCTCAGCCACGCGCTCCAGACGAGCATCGCCGGCATCGAGTGGGTGACCACCATCTACCTGCTCGTCATCTCCGGGCTGCTCCTCAGCGTGGGGCGGGCTGGCGACCTGTTCGGGCACAAGCGACTCTTCCTGGCCGGCTTCGCCCTGTTCGTGCTCGGCTCGGCGCTGTGTGGGCTCGCGAGCTCGGCGCACACGCTCGTCGCGATGCGGGTCATCCAGGCGCTGGGCGCGGCGATGCTGATGGCCACGTCGCCCGCGATCCTGACGCGGAGCTTTCCGTCACGGCAGCGCGGCCGTGCTCTCGGCGCCCAGGGCACCTTCACCTACCTCGGGCTCACGGTCGGTCCCTCGCTTGGCGGGTGGCTGGCGCAGGCGTTCGGCTGGCGCTCGGTGTTCTACATCAACGTGC
>CAMLIU010000006.1 GCA_946479995.1 uncultured Gemmatimonadota bacterium
CCGGACCTCGCGGCGGCGCGGGCGCAGATCCTCCAGGCCCAGTCGGAGGTGCGCGTGGCGCGCGCCGCCGAGCTGCCGGCGCTCACCCTTGGATCCACCTTCTCGCATCCCTTCTCGAGCCAGCGGAACGCCACGGGCTACAACTTCAGCGTGAACCTTGGCGTGTCCATCCCGATCTTCAACCTCGCGCGACCGTACAACGTGATGGCGGCGCAGGCGCAGGTTGATGCCTCGTCGGCGCGGGCCAACCTGCTGCGAACGGAAGTGGCGCAGCAGGTGTACGCCTCCTACTACACGCTGCAGACCGCCACGCAGCGCGTGCGCACCGCGGACGTGCTGCTCGAGAGCGCGACGCGCTCCGAGGTGGCGGCGCGCGAGCGCTACCGCGCCGGCGTGGGTACCATCGTTGACCTCGTCACGGCGCAGACGGTGCTGGCGAACGCCCGCGCCCAGCAGGCACAGTCGCGCTGGATCTGGTCGGGCGCGCTCGCCCAGCTCGCGCACGACGTCGGGATCCTCGGCCCGCGCGGCGAACCTTCGATCTCCCTTTCGGCGGACTCCACCGGAGTGCGCCGATGAACCTCTGCTCAATGCCTCGCTTCTCCTCTCTTTCCTGCATTCGCGGCGCGCTGGCTGGCGGCGTCGCACTCCTTGCGCTCGCCGCCTGCTCGGGCCAGAAGCAGCAGCGCAACCGTCCCGCCATTCCCGTGATGGTGGCGACGGCGAAGACGATGGACGTGCCGTACATCATCGAGGCGAACGGTGTGGTGACACCGGTGCAGGCGGCCAACGTCGCCTCGCAGGTGGCGGGGATCGTCCGGCGCGTGGCCTTCCAGGAGGGCCAGGATGTCAGCAAGGGGCAGGTGCTGTTCGAGATCGACCCGCGTCCCTACCAGGCGGCGTACCAGCAGGCGCTCGCAGCGCTCACCCGGGATCGCGCCACGGCGGCGAACGCCGAACGCGACGCGCAGCGCTACGCCTCGCTGGCGGCGCAGGACTACGTGACGAAGGAGCAGGCCGACCAGATGCGCGCCACCGCCGAGGCGCAGCGCGCCACCGTGTCGGCGGACGAGGCAGCGGTGGCCAACGCGAAGTTCAACCTCGACAACACCACCATCCGCGCGCCGATCTCCGGGCGCACCGGTGCACTGCTGGTGCGCGAGGGGAACCTGGTGAGCGCGAACGGCAACACGCCGCTCGTGACGATCAACCAGATCAGCCCGATCCTCGTGCGCTTCGCCATCCCCTCCACCCAGCTTCCCCTGCTGCAGAAGTACGGCAGCGCGGGCGGCCTCGTGGTGAGCGCCACGCCCAACACGGGGACGAACACGCTGGTGGACACGAGCGCCAGCTCGCCGATCGGCCTCTCGGTCGGGCAGGGCGATCCCGCCGCCGCGGGCGCCGGTCCGCAGGTGCCCTCCGGGCCGCCGTCGGGCGCGCCGTCGTCGCAGCTCACGGCGCTCAGCCAGCCGGAGCATGGGTCGCTCTTCTTCATCGACAACGCCGTGGATACGACGACCGGCACGGTACAGCTCAAGGCGACCTTCCCGAATCCCAATCGGCGGCTGTGGGCGGGTGAGTTCGTCGCCACGCGGCTCGAGCTGTTCGTCGAGCAGAATGCCCTCGTGGTGCCGGCGTCGGCGGTGGTGACGGGGCAGCAGGGGCAGTACGTGTACGTCGTCACCGACAGCATGACGGTGCAGCAGCGCCCGGTGAGCGTGGAGCGCACGGCGGGATCCCTGATGGTGATCGCCGGAGGGCTGCGAGTCGGTGAGCGCGTGGTGACCGACGGCCAGTCGCGGCTCACGCCCAACGCGAAGGTGGTGATCAACACGCCCCAGGGTGCACCGGGCGGCGGCCGCCAGCGTGGCAATGGTGGCGGGCGTCCTGGCGCGGCGGGCGGTGCTGGCGCAGCGGGCGGCGGGCGGAGGGCGGCCTCGCCGTGAACTTCACCGGGCTGTTCATCCGGCGGCCGGTCATGACGACGCTGCTGATGGTGGCGATCCTCGTCTTCGGCGTGGCATCGTACCGGAAGCTGACGGTCAGCGACCTGCCGGCGGTGGATTACCCGACGATCAGCGTATTCGCCAACCTGCCCGGGGCGAGCGCCGAGACGATGGCGGCGACGGTCGCGACGCCGCTGGAAAAGGCGTTCTCCGCCATCGCCGGCATCGACAACATCACGTCGAGCAGCTCGCTCGGGAGCACCAACGTCACGCTGCAGTTCTCCCCCGACCGTGACATCGACGCGGCGGCGCAGGACGTGAACGCCGCCATCTCGTCCGCGCTGGCCTTCCTCCCCTCCAACATCATCCCGCCGTCGTACCGCAAGCAGAATCCGGCAGCGTCGCCGATCCTGTTCTTCGCGCTCACTTCGAGCACGCTGTCGCTCACCGCGCTGGACGAGGTCGCGGAGACGACGATCGCGCAGCGGCTCTCCATGGTGGAGGGGGTTTCGCAGGTGAACGTGTGGGGCTCGGCGAAGTATGCGGTGCGCGTGGAGCTGGATCCGGCGCAGCTCACGGCGCGCGGGCTGAGCGTGAACGAGATCGCGCAGGCGGTGCGGGCGAACAACGTCACCCTCCCGACGGGGGTGCTGTACGGGCGCGACCGCACGCTCACCATCACGGCCACCGGCCAGCTGAAGAACGCCGCGCAGTTCCGCAACATGGTCGTCGCCAACCGGAACGGCGCGCCGATCCACCTCGGCGACCTGGGCCGCGTGTACGACGGCATCCAGAACACGCGCAACGCCAGCTGGTACAACGGCGATCGGGCCATGGTGCTCGCCGTGCAGCGCCAGCCAGGGACGAACACGGTCACCGTGGCGAAGGCGGTGAAGGCAGCGCTCGAGGAGCTGAAGCCGTCGCTGCCTCCTTCGGTGAGCATCGTGACCCGCTACGATCGCTCCGAGGGGATCCAGGAGTCGGTGCACGACGTGAAGGTGACGCTCATCGTCGCCCTCGTGCTCGTGGTGATGGTGATCTTCGTCTTCCTGCGCAACGTCACGGCGACGCTGATCCCGAGCCTGACCCTGCCGATGGCGATCGTCGGCACCTTCTCGGTGATGTACGCGCTGGACTTCAGCATCGACAACCTGTCACTGATGGCGCTGACGCTCGCCGTGGGCTTCGTGGTGGACGACGCCATCGTCATGCTGGAGAACATCGTGCGCCACCTGGAGCGCGGGCAGTCGCCGCGCGAGGCGGCGCTCGAGGGCGCCGAGGAGGTGGGGTTCACCATCCTGTCCATGACGCTGTCGCTGGCCGCGGTGTTCATCCCCCTCATCTTCATGGGCGGCGTGATCGGGCGGCTCTTCCGCGAGTTCGCGATCACCATCAGCGCCGCCATCCTGGTGTCGGGGCTCGTGTCGCTGACGCTCACGCCGATGCTCTGCGCCCGCTTCCTCAAGCGGCCGGAGGAGCAGGAGCACGGCCGGCTGTTCAACGCCACCGAGCGCGCCTTCGCGCGGATGCTCCATGGTTACGAGCGTTCGCTGGCGTGGGCGATGCGCCGGCGGCCGCTCACGCTGGTGTTCTCGGCGCTCATCCTCGTCGTCACCGGGCTCCTCTTCGTGCGCATCCCGAAGGGTCTCTTCCCGAGCGACGACACCGGCCTGCTCAACGCGAGCACCCAGGCGGCGCAGGGCACGTCGTTCCCGGAGATGGTGCGGCTGCAGCAGCAGGCGAACGCCATCGTCGCGCGCGACAGCTTCGTCGCCGCGTACATGTCGAACATCGGCGGCGGGAGCGGCGGCAACATCAGCATCGTCCTCAAGCCGCAGGGCGAGCGCCCGGACGCGGACAAGATGGTCCAGCGGCTGACGCGCGAGCTGAGCCGCATCCCGGGGCTCAACGTCTTCATCCAGAACCCGCCGAGCATCCGCATCGGCGGCCGCGGGTCACGCAGCCAGTACCAGTACACCCTCCAGGCGAACGACGTCGCGACGCTCTACGCGGGTGCGCAGAAGCTGGAGCGGGCGATGCGCGGCCTGTCGCTCATCACCGACGTCAACAGCGACCTGGAGAACAAGAACCCGGTCGTGAACGTGAAGATCATGCGCGACCGGGCGGCGATGCTCGGGGTGACGCCCCTCGCCATCCAGCGCGCGCTGGCCAACGCGTTCAGCGAGCAGCAGGCGAGCACCATCTACACCCCCACGAACGAGTACTGGGTGGTGATGCAGATCCAGCCGCAGGACCAGACGAGCGTCTCTGATCTCGCCAAGGTCTACGTCACCAGCTCGCACGGCAAGCTCGTGCCGCTGTCGGACGTGGCGACGTTCAGCGAAGGGGTAGGGCCGCAGAGCATCGCCCACTCGGGCCAGCTCGCCTCGGTGACGATCTCGTTCAACCTGCCGCCGGGCGGCAACCTCGGCGCCGCCGTGGCGGCGGTGGAGGATCTCGCGCGCCGCACGCTGGATGCGAGCGTCACGGCGAACTTCTCCGGCACGGCGCAGGCGTTCCAGGACTCGCAGCGGGGGCTGGGTGTCCTGCTGCTCATCACCGTGTTCGTCATCTACATCATCCTCGGCATCCTCTACGAGAGCTTCATTCACCCGGTCACCATCCTCACCGGCCTGCCGTTCGCCGCGTTCGGGGCGCTGCTGGCGCTCACCGTCACCGGCCAGCAGCTCGATGTCTACGGCTACGTGGGGGTGATCATGCTGATCGGCATCGTGAAGAAGAACGCGATCATGATGATCGACTTCGCCATCGAGCGGGAACGGTCGGAGCACATCCCCCCGGCGAAGGCGATCGTGGAAGCGGCGAGCGTCCGCTTCCGGCCGATCATGATGACCACCGTGGCCGCCATCGCCGGCACGCTGCCCATCGCCATCGGACTCGGCGCGAGTGGCGCGTCGCGCCGTCCGCTGGGCATCGCCGTCGTGGGCGGGCTCGCCTTCTCGCAGATCGTGACGCTCTACGTCACGCCGGTCTTCTACACGTACCTGGACGACCTCCAGTCGTGGCTCGGCCGCGTCTCCAGCAGGCTTCCCTGGTCCTCGGGGCACGAGGAGGGCGCCGGTGGCGCCCCCGTGCCGGCGGGCGACTGACGTCATAACGGAATGAACATCACCACCGTCTTCATCAAGCGCCCGGTCATGACGTCGCTCGTCATGATCGCCATCCTCTTCTTCGGCATCGTCGCCTACCGGAAGCTCCCGGTGAGCGACCTGCCGAACGTGGACTTCCCGACGATCACCGTCACGGCCATCCTGCCCGGCGCCAGCCCGGAGACGATGGCGGCAACGGTGGCGACGCCCCTGGAGAAACAATTTTCCACCATCGCCGGCATCGACAACATGACGTCCACGTCGAGCCTCGGGCAGACGCAGATCGTCATCCAGTTCTCGCTCGACCGGAACATCGACGCCGCCGCGCAGGACGTGCAGGCCGCCATCACCCAGACGCTGCGCGGGCTGCCGCAGGGGATCCTGCCGCCCTCCTACCAGAAGACCAACCCCGCCGACGCGCCGATCCTCACCCTCGCGCTGACGTCGGACCAGCTCCCGTTGTCGGCGCTCAACGAGTTCGCCGAAACGACCATCGCGCAGCGGCTGTCCACGGTGAGCGGCGTGGCGCAGGTGCTGGTGTACGGCGCGCAGAAGTACGCCGTGCGCATCCAGCTCGATCCGTCGCAGCTCGCCACGCGCAACCTCGCGCTCGAGGACGTGGCGACGGCGATCTCCAGCCAGAACGTGAACCTGCCGACGGGCGTGCTGTGGGGGCCGAAGACGGCGCTCACCATCCAGGCGTCGGGGCAGCTCCAGTCCGCGGACGAGTTCCGCGACCTCGTGATCGCCTATCGCAACGGTGCGCCGGTGCACCTGAGCGAGCTCGGGCGCGTCACGAACGACGTGCAGAACAACAAGACGGCGAGCTGGTACGGGCCGTCGCGCTCCATCGTCCTTGCCATCCAGCGGCAGCCTGGCACCAACACCGTGGCGGTGGCGAGCAACGTGAAGGCGGCGCTGGAGCGGGTGCGCGGCGACATCCCGCCGTCGGTGAACGTGCAGGTGCTCTACGACCGCTCCATCTCCATCCAGGAGTCGGTGCACGACGTGACCTTCACGCTCGAGATCACCCTCGTGCTCGTCGTGCTCGTCATCTTCCTGTTCCTGCGCAACCTGTCGGCGACCGTCATCCCGAGCCTCGCGCTGCCGATGTCCATCATCGGCACCTTCTCGGTGATGTACCTGCTGAACTACAGCCTGGACAACCTGTCATTGATGGCGCTCACGCTCGCCGTGGGCTTCGTGGTGGACGACGCCATCGTCATGCTGGAGAACATCGTCCGCCACCTGGAGATGGGAAAGCCGCGCATGCAGGCGGCGCTCGACGGCGCGGCGGAGGTGGGGTTCACCATCCTCTCCATGACCTTCTCCCTCGCCGCGGTGTTCATCCCGATCCTCTTCATGGGCGGGATCATCGGGAAGCTGTTCCACGAGTTCGCCGTCACCATCGGCGTCGCCATCCTCGTGTCGGGTGTCGTGTCGCTCACCCTCACGCCGATGCTGTCGAGCCGCTTCCTGCGCTCGAATCATGGCAAGGAGCAGGGTCGGTTCTACCAGGCCACCGAGCGGGTGTTCGACCGCTCGCTCGCCGCCTACGAACGGTCGCTGGCGTGGGTGATGGCGCGCCGGCGCGCGACGCTCGTCTTCTCCGTCGTCATCCTCGTCCTCACCGGAATCCTGTTCGTCGTCGCGCCGAAGGGCCTCTTCCCGACCGACGACACCGGGCAGCTGCTGGCGACCACGGAAGCGGCGGAAGGGGTGTCGTTCAACACCCTCATCGAGGACCAGCAGCTCCTCGCTGCCGCCATCGCGCGCGATCCCGACGTCCGCTCCGTCACCTCGTCGGTCGGCACCACGGCGGCCGCCAACCAGGGGCAGATGACGATCGACCTCAAGCCGCTGAGCGAGCGCTCGCGCAGCGCCGAGGAGATCGCGCGCGCCCTCGAGGATACGGCGCAGGGAGTGCCGGACATCAAGCTGTTCATCCAGAACCCGCCGGCGATCAGCATCGGCGGCCTCGCGTCGAAGAGCCTGTACCAGTACACCCTCGTGAGCGGCGACCTCGAAGGCCTCAACCGCGTGGCGCGCCTGCTCGAGACCCGGCTTCGCCAGCTCCCGCAGCTCATCAACGTCACCAGCGACCTGCTGATCGAGAACCCGCAGGTCACGGTGGACATCGACCGCGAACGCGCCGGCCAGCTGGGAGTGTCGGCGTCGGAGATCGAGAACACGCTCTACGACGCGTTCGGGCAGAAGCAGGTCTCCACCATCTACACCTCCACCAACAACTACTGGGTGGTGATGGAGCTGCTGCCCGAGTACCAGCAGGACGTCGCCTCGCTCGGCAAGCTCTGGGTCCGCTCCACGCAGGGGAAGGTGGTCCCACTAAGCACCGTGGCCACCTTCCACGAAGGAGTGGGACCGGTCACGGTGAATCACTCGGGACAGCTGCCCGCCGTGACCGTCTCGTTCGACCTCGCGCCGGGCGTGTCGCTCGGCACGGCGCTGCGCGAGGTGGAGCGCACGGCCAAGGACGTGCTCCCCCCGAGCGTGGTGGGCAGTTTCGCCGGCACGGCGGAGGCGTTCCGCACCACCCAGCAGGGGCTCGTCGTGCTCCTCGTGCTCGCCGTCTTCGTGATCTACGTGATCCTCGGCGTGCTGTACGAAAGCTTCATTCATCCAATCACGATCCTGTCGGGGCTGCCGTTCGCCGTGTTCGGCGCGCTGGTCACGTTGATCATCTTCGGCCTCGACCTCGACGTCTACGGCTTCGTCGGGATGATCATGCTGATCGGCATCGTGAAGAAGAACGCGATCATGATGATCGACTTCGCCCTCGACGTGCAGCGCACGCAGCAGACGGCGCCGGCGCGGGCGATCGTGGAGGCGGCGAGCGTGCGCTTCCGCCCGATCATGATGACGACGATGGCGGCTCTCATGGGTGCGCTGCCGATCGCCGTGGGATGGGGTGCCGGCGCAGCGAGCCGTCGCCCGCTCGGCGTCGCGGTGGTGGGCGGACTCGCCTTCTCGCAGCTTGTCACGCTGTACGTGACGCCGGTGTTCTATACGTACCTGGACGAGCTGCAGACCTGGTTCGCGACGCACGGCTTCCGGCGGCGACGAGCTGCTGCCTCAGCGCCGGTGCCGGCGGGAGACTGATCACGTCAACGAAAAGCGTTGGGAGCGGAAAGGGCCGGATGAACGGCCTGAAACGGCAGGATCCGTCCCTCGCGCGATCTGAGCTCCGCGCACCGGGACTGGCATCCCCGCCCCAAACAGTTCCTGAATGGATTGGAACGGCCTCGGGACGCTCCAGTGCGCATGGAACCATGCCGCACACGGAGAGGATCCTGCTGTTCTTTAGTTCAGATCCGGCCGTTTCCGTTCCGAACGCTTTTTCGAGCCGCGGTGCGATCGCTCAGTAGGTCGATCTTCTCCGCTCGTGATAGCGCCGCTCGCGCACGTAAGCATTCTCCTCCATGCTCCGGAAGGCGTACCAGGTGCCGAGCAGCCACACGGTGCCGATCAGTACCCCGCCGATCAGGTCCGTGGGCCAGTGCACCGAGAGGTAGAGGCGCGAGTAGCAGGTGAGGAGGACGATGAGTGGCGCGACGACGAATGGCCAGCTCCATCCGCGGGCGCGGCGGAGCATCAGGGCGAGGGTGAAGTAGAGCGCCACCGTCAGGATCGCGTGCCCGCTGGGGTACGACGCCCAGTTGTACATCCCGCGCAGCGGGAACAGCGAGGGACGGTCGCGGTCCAGCAGGTACTTCATGGTGGGATTCAGCGAGAGTGATCCCACGGCGACCACCACGAGGTGCGCCCCCAGCACCGGTTCGCGACGCTCCTTCCACAGCCACCAGCCCACGATGAGCATCGCCGGCAGGATGGTGAGGTTGGTGCCGAACAGCGGCGCCGCGAGCATCATCCGGTCGAACAGCCAGGGCAGGGGCCGGTCGTGGAACCACCGCAGCACTTCGCGCTCCCAGTCGGCGCCGCCCCACACGCCTGTGGCGCGAAGCAGCAGGCCGAATCCGATCCCTATCGCCCAGGCGGCGAGATAGGCCAGCAGGACACGAAGCACGATGCGTCGCCACCGCGGCTGATGGCGCACGCTCGCGTCGTCAGCCGGCAGCGGGCGGCGCTCCGCTCGGGTCGCCGATCCAGCGACGCACTTCCGCCGCGACCGTCCGCGGCTCCACCGGCTTCGCCAGGTACGAGGTGAAGCCCAGCGCGGCCGCGCGCTCGCGATCATCGGCGAGCGCGTGCGCGGTCAGCGCCACGATCGGGATGTCCTTCGTCGCTGGATCCTTGCGCAGGATCTTCGTCGCCTCCCAGCCGTCGATCTCCGGGATCGAGATGTCCATCAGGATGATGTCCGGCCGGATGGTGCGCGCGAGCTCGATGGCGCGCGCGCCATCGAACGCCTCCACCACGCCGTACCCCTGGTGGCGGAGCACGGTGGAATAGATGATCCGGTTGTCCTCGTTGTCCTCGACCAGCAACACGGTCTGGCCGGTCGGCGCCGATGGCTCCATCGGATTCGCGAAGTGGGGAAGAGGAGCTACTGTGACGCACCTCACCTTCGCAAAGGTAGTGCCCGCCGCAGAGTGCGCCAACCGGAATCAGGGTGTTCCGCGCTGCTCCATCACCTCGACCTTGCCCAGCCGCCGCCGGTGACGCTCCAGCCCCGAGAAGCGCGCGCGGAGAAAATCCTTCACCAGATCCGCGGCGAGCTCCTCCCCGATCACCCGGGCCCCGAGACACAACACGTTCATGTCGTCGTCCTCGACCCCCTGGCGCGCCGAGAAGCTGTCGTGGCACATGGCGGCGCGGATGCCGTGCACCTTGTTCGCTGCCACGCCCGCGCCCACGCCGCTCCCGCAGACCAGCACTGCTCGGTCCGCACGACCATCCACCAGGACGCGCGCGACGGCGGCCGCCGCGTCCGGGTAGTCGTCGCCCGGCACCAGCTGCGGGCTGCCGCAGTCCACCAGCTCGTGTCCCTCGGCGGCGATCTCGCGGAAGATGCGGTCGCGCAGGGGCCAGCCGGCGTGATCGCAGGCGAAGGCGATCCTCACCTGACCCCCACGGAGGTGGGGGCGCCTGTCGCGTGGTTCCACGTGAGGCGCGAGATGTCCGCGATCAGCTGCTGCGCGACCTTCTCCTGCGGGATCTTCCGCGTGAGCACCACGAGCACGTACGGCTTCCGGCCCGGCGGATACACGATTGCCGCATCGTGCAGCGTGGCGGTGATGGAGCCCGTCTTGTGCGCCACCGGCGTCCCCGGCGGAAGGCCCGCCGGGATCTCGCCGTTCAGCTCCTGTCGCAGCAGGATCTCCTTCATCAGCCGCGCGCTTTCCGCGCCGAGCGCCTCGCCACGCTCGATCTTCTCCAGCAGGACAGCGAGGTCGGCGGAGGTGGTCGTGTTGTTGAGCCCCGCGTCGTACGCCTTGATGTCCTCCACGCCGCGCAGCACGCGGATGTGCGATGCGCCCAGGGAATGTGCCGTGGCGTTGGCGCGGTCGGCGCCGACCAGCGCGATCAGCGCGTTCGTGGCGAGGTTGCTCGAGCGCACGATCATCCGCTCCATCAGCTCGCGCACGGGGACGCGCTGTCCCACGAGCGCGTACACGAGCGAGTCGCTGTCGTCACCGGCATCCAGCGAGTACGGCGAGCCATCGACGATGGAGTGAAAGCGATTCACCAGCAGGATCCCCTGGTCCAGACCGAGGCGCCCTCCTTCCACGGAACGAAGGACCTCGATCATGACGGGGATCTTCATCGTGCTCGCGGCGTGAAAATCCACGTCGGCGTTGAGGTCGAGCGAATCGCCGCTGGCGAGGTCGCGGTAGCTCACCGCCACTTCGGCGCCCGGCACCTCGGCAATCCTGCTCCGGATCGCCGCCGCCAGCCCCTCGGTGGTCTCGCGCTGGGCCACCGCCACCGCGGGAAGGGCCGCGGCGAGAAACATGGCCGGGAGGATCGCCTTGAATGTGGTCATGGGGCGAATATACCCCTCGTCGCGGGTGCGGAAAGTCGCCCCGCGTTGCGTTTTGTGATCCCGGTCGTTTTTCAACGCGGGCGACGACGCCCGCTCTTCCGTCCTGCCCGGGTCCCACACTCCCTTTCCGATGCCTGAGGCGAACCCCCAACGCGACGCCGGCGCCAAGAGCGCTGCCAGCAGCACCGTCGTCAAGCGCGAGCGCCTCCGCTTCACGGGGTTCTCCATCGAGCGGTCCCCCGCCGGACGCGTCACCTGCCAGGTCGTCCTCGAGTGGGCGCCGGGCGAGACGGTCACCGGCCGCGCGGAAGGACAGGCCAGCCCCGCGGGCGACAGCCGGCTCGGCGCCGAGGCCGCCATTCGCGCCCTCGAGACCTTCACGCAGCGCGCCATCACCTTCGAGCTCGTGGGGGTGAAGGTCGTGCGGGCCTTCGACGCCAACGTCGTCATCTGCTCGATCATCCAGCGCGGTGACGAGGGGCCCGACCGGCTCCTCGGCTGCTACCTCGCTGATGGCGACATGGTTCGCGGTGCGGCCCTCGCCGTGCTCAACGCGACCAACCGCATCCTCGGCAACTTCGTCTCGTCACAGTAGCGCCTGCTCCTTACTTCAGGACGCAGGCGATCGTCGTTCCAGTACCTTCGCCAGGGGCCACGCTGACGACGTCGTTCGCGTAGATTCCTCGTCGTTCCTACCAGCCCGAATCGCGCCGCCCCCGTTCGTCCTGCCCCGCGGCGCGCCAAACAAAGGAGACCGCAGTTGCGACTCTCGCCTATCCTCCTTGGCACGATCGCCCTGGCGGGGTGCACCCTGCATCCGAACGCCGCCCCGCAGCCGATGAATGACGGCAGCGCCACGGTCGCAGCCTCCAGCGACGCCGGCGCCGCTGAGCTCCGCTCACGCGACAGCGCGGCCACCGTGATTCCCGCCGGTACTCCCACGGCCGGCGTGAGCGGAGCGGAGGTGAAGCGGCGAGTCATCGAGATCTTCGGCGATTCCCTCGTCCTGATCCCGCCGCCGGCGCTCGATTCGTCCGACGTCGACGGCCCGAGCTGGGACATGGACGTGGAGTCCTACGCCACGGAGGATCGCGTCGCGCATTACGTGCAGATGTTCTCCGGTCCGGCTCGTGAGCGCATCGCAGCCCGCCTCGACGTCGGCTCGCGCTACGAGCCGATGATCCGCGCCCGCATGAAGGCGGGTGGCCTTCCCGAGGACATGTACTATCTCGCGCTCATCGAGAGTGGCTTCAACAACAACGCCTACTCGAAGGCCGCCGCGGTGGGGATGTGGCAGTTCATGACCTCCACGGCCCGCGACATGGGGATGCGCGTGGACTGGTGGGTGGACGAGCGTCGTGACCCGGTGAAGTCCACCGGCGCCGCCGTCCGCTTCATCAAGGGGATGAAGGACCAGTTCGGGTCGCTCTACCTGGCCGCCGCGGCGTACAACGGTGGTCCCGGCCGCGTGGCCCGGGGGCTGGCCCGCTACGCCGACGAGGTGGAGAACAGCCAGGGCGAGGACGCCTTCTTCGTGCTCGCTGACAAGGACTATCTCAGGAACGAGACGCGCGAGTACGTGCCGCAGCTCATCGCCGCCGCGCTCATCGCCAAGGAGCCGGAGAAGTACGGGATGACCCTGCATCCGCAGCCGCCCTTCACCTACGACTCCGTCATGGTGCCGGCCTCGACGCCCCTCGCGGCGATCGCCAGGGTCACCAACTCCTCGGTCGCCGACATCCGCGAGCTCAATCCGCAGATTCTCCGCGGGATGACGCCACCGCGCGTCTCCTATATGATGCGCATTCCCGTCGGCACGGCCGATGGATTCACCGCTCGCCTCGATTCGCTGCCCAAGGACGACCGCGTCGCCCTCAAGCACGTCGAGTCGAAGAAGGGGGACACGGTGGACCGACTCGCCGAGCGGAACCACGTCTCGTCGCGGATCGTCAACGCGTTCAACCCGAACCTGCGCCGGCTCCGCCCGAGCGGCCGCCTCGTTCCTGGCCAGGACGTCCTGATCCCCAGCCGCGCCGTGGCCCTCGCCGCCGTGGATGTCCCCGACCCGGCGATCGAGAAGTACGCCAGCGGCATCCGAGGGGTGAAGACCCACGTCGTGAAGAGTGGGGAGACGGTGGGAGGCATCGCACTGAAGTACGGCACCACGACCGACCGGATCATGAAGCTCAACGGGATGAAGAAGTCGGTGATCTTCCCCGGTCAGAGCCTGATCGTCGCCGGCTCGGGGCCGTCCACGAAGTCCTCCTCCGGAAAGGCGACTTCCGCGAAGGCCACCGCCAAAAAGAAGAGCGCGAAGTCCGCCACCAGGAAGCGGTCTTCGCGCTGATCTCGGCGGCGACGTCCGGCGGTTATTCCACCGTGCCCTTGCCGCGGTACCCCTTGGTGATGATCCGGTCGTAGCCGTTGGACGGGTTGTCGCCTTCGGCGCGGGCCTTCTCCACCGCTACCGGGCCCCGGTTGTAGACCAGGAGCGCCAGGTTCACGTCGCCGCCATACTGGCGGACGAGGCCGCGCAGGTAGCGGAACCCGATCCGCAGGTTGGTGGTCGGATCGTACAGCCCCTCCCGCGTGATCCCCTTCACATAGTAGCGCGCCGTGGAGGGCATCACCTGCGTGAGGCCGATGGCGCCCACCGCACTGGTCGCGTGGGGATTGAAGTCACTCTCCAGCTTGACCAGCCGGAAGGCCAGCTCCGGGTCGATCCCTTCGGCCGACGAGACGTCCACGATGTTGGCGGCGAGGTCGGCGCCGATGTGGTACTTGCTGGAATAGGAGAAGATCTTGGCGGACCGGTCGAGCTGGGCCTTGGCCAGGTCGAGCTCCCCCCGCATGGAGTCGAGCCGCGCGGTGAGCGCGCGGTCGCTTCCGAGGTTGATCCGGAAGCTGCTCGCACTCTTTACCGGGGCCGCTTCCACGTCGGTTGCGGCGGGCGTCCGGTTGCCGAGGATGAAGGCGCTGGCGGCAAAGAAACCCGCCGCGAGCGACACCTGCTTGATCCTCTTGCGACGCCGGGGAGCGTCTCCGCGATGCACGTAGGTGCCTCGGAGATTCTTCATAAGTCGAACCCTGGTAAGGGGTTAGGCTACATCTGTCCAGCTCGCTGCTCCTACAGGATACAGGAGAGTCCGGATGCCATCAACCCCTTGCGAAGTCGCCGCTCACCCCACCCGACTTCTCGGCTAACGATATATCGCCGAT
>CAMLIU010000007.1 GCA_946479995.1 uncultured Gemmatimonadota bacterium
CACCGCATCCTCGAGTGCTACCTGATCGAGGTGCTCGGCTACGAGTGGGACGGCGTGCACGACGAGGCCGAACGGCTGGAGCATGCCGCGTCCGACGAGCTCATCGAGCGGATGGCAGCCCGGCTCGGCAATCCCACCCAGGACCCTCACGGCGCTCCCATCCCCACCCCCGACGGTCGGGTGGAGGAGGCGCGACTCCGCACACTCGCCGGCGCGGCAGTGGGAGAACGCATCCGGGTGCGACGCGTCCAGGACGAGGACGCCGAACGGCTGCGATACCTGGCCGAGCTCGGCATCCGGCCGGGAGCCCTGGTGCGGATCCTCGACCGCGCCCCCTACGACGGTCCGCTCACCCTGTGGGTGGGCGAGAACGCCGGCACCACGCGCGCGATCGGCGTGGGGCTGGCGGCCGAGGTATTCGTGGAGCCGGTCGGCCCCGAGTAGCGCACCGAGCGGAACGTCTCTTGCCCCGGTCCGGTGTGAGCCAAGGCCCATCCGGAGGAGCACGTGACCGCCCGACCACTGATCGCCGAAACACCTGAACATCCGCTGCTCGCCGATCCCGACGTCGGGATTCCCGACCTCATTCGTCGGCTGACCAGTGATTCCAAGCGTCTCGTCACCGACGAGGTGCAACTGGCGAAGATCGAGGCGAAAGAGAGCCTGCACCGTGCCTCGCGCGGCGTGCTCTGGCTGGCGCTCGCCTTCGGCTCCGCGGTCGTCATGCTCGTCGCCGTCACCCTGCTGCTCACGTCGCTGCTCGGCCGGCTGATGGCCGGCCACATGTGGTTCGGCGCGCTCGTCACCGGCGTGATCGAGCTCGCGGTGGGCGGCTGGCTGCTCAAGAAGGGCCTGTCGGCATTTGCCGAGCCCTCGTACTCGCTGGAGCAGACCCGCGCTTCGCTCGCCGAGACGGCGAACTGGACGACGACGGTCGTGCAGCGCTGACGCGACTCTCCACCGCCGAAAGACACGACGCCCCGCTGCACATGAGTGCAGCGGGGCGTCGTGCATTCAGGCGCTGGCGCGATCAGCGATTGCGCTCCTCGTTCCGGATCTCGGCGTGCGTCGGTGCGCGGTCGAAGGTGCCCTCGCCCGCGTTCGCCGTGCTGCGCGCGCGATCCGCCAGCGAGGCGCGCCCGCGCTCGTAGCCCGTCTGCACGTAGCCGCTGACCGCCGACCAGCTCCCGTAGCGCCGCGTGTGCTCCTCGCTCCATCCTCGCGACAGGTCCTGCTGCACCTCGCTCCAGCGGCGGTTGGCGTAGTCGGGGTTGTTGGCCGCCACGTGGCCCAGGTAGTAGGCCGGGCGCACGTCCTCGAAGGAGCGATCGGCTGGCCGGTTCTCCGTACCCTCCCAGATCCTGCGGTAGTACTCCTCGTCCTCGTTCGAGATGGCGTCCGTCGCCTCCGCCACCGCGCGGCCGGACCACCATCCGCCGATGGCGCCGGCGATGCCGCCGATCACCGCGCCCACCGGGCCGGCGATCGCGCCGATCTCCGCGCCGGCGATCACGCCGCCGATGCCGCCGACCGCCTCGCCGATCTCGTCGCCAACGCTCGGGTTGTCGTCATGGGCGCCGCGCGCCTTGTCCTTCGCGCGCTCGAGCCGCGCATCCGTCGATTCGTTCATGCGATCGCGATTGTCCATGGTCGCTCCTTGAGGGGTCTGCCCATCGAGCGGGCAAGATCGGGACCGAGCGTGGGCATTTCGCGCGCTTGACAGCGCGTGCACGTGAGCGCCCATTCCCCGCATGAGCGCGCGCATCCGCATCGGCACGCAGGGATGGAACTACGACGCCTGGGTCGGAGCGTTCTACCCGCTGGGTACGCGCCCCGCCGACTACCTCACCATCTACGCCCGCGCGTTCGACACCGTGGAGGTGGATTCCACCTTCTACGCCGTGCCCCCGGCGAAGACGGTGCGCGGCTGGTACGAGCGGACGCCGGAGCACTTCGTCTTCGCGCTCAAGCTGCCGCAGGAGATCACGCATGAGCGCCGCCTGCGCGACGCCGACGACGTGGCGGAGCTGTTCTACGATCGCGCGCGCGAGCTGGGGCAGAAGCTCGGTCCCGTGCTCATCCAGCTCGGCCCCGACTTCGGCCCGGTGGAGCTGCCCGCCCTCGCCCGCATCCTGCCGAAGCTCCCCGAAGACATCCGCTTCAGCGTGGAATTCCGCCAGCGCGGCTGGATCACCGACGGCGTGCTCGCGCTCCTCGCCGAGCACAAGGTGGGGCTCACCCTCACCGACGCGCGCTGGATCCCGCGGAAGCAGATGCTCGCCCTCGCGAGTCGCCCGACGACGGACTTCCTCTACGTCAGGTGGATGGGCGCCAACCGCGACATCGTGGACTACTCGCGCATCCAGATCGATCGTACCGGGGAGCTGGAGCAATGGGCCGGCGTGCTCTGGCCGCTCGCGCTCAAGGGCGTGAGCGTCTACGGATACGTGAACAACCACTTCGCCGGCCACTCGCCGGAGAGTGCGCGCGAGCTGCAGCGGTTCCTCCGGCAGACGCCGGTGGATCCCGAGAGCCTGGGCGAGCAGATGTCGCTGTTCTGACCTCCGCCTCCCGCGTGACGCGCTCCCCGCGTCTTACATTCCGGCATGTCCCGACGCACGATCCTCTTCTGCGTGCTCGCCATCGGCGCGGCGACGCTCTTCGTTCGACTCGGCTTCTGGCAGCTCTCGCGCCTGCACGAGCGGCGCGCGCACAACGCCGTGGTCGCCGCGCAGCGTCTCGATCCTCCGGTAGCGTTCGCAGCGCTCCCGCGCGACACGGCCGCAGCACGCTACCGCGCAGCGCGGCTGGACGGACGCTACGACTACGGGAACGAGGTGGTGCTCGCCAACCGGACGCGGGGCGGCTCGCCGGGCGCCGAGATCTTCACCCCCGTGCGCGTGACGGGGAGCGACACCGCCGTGCTCGTCGACCGCGGCTGGGTGTACTCGCCCGATGGCGCGACGGTGGACCTCGCGCGGTGGCGCGAAGGGGATTCGGCGCATGTCGCCGGCTACGTGGAGACGTACACGCCAGATGACGGCGTGACGACGTCGGCCTTCGGGCCGCGCGTCGTGCGCCGCACGAGTCGCAGCGAGATCGCCGCGAAGGTACCCTATCCCGTGGCGCCGTACTACCTGATCGCCACCAGCGACAGCGCCGGCAGAGCGCACCCGGCGCGGCGCGCCGAGCCGGTGCTCGACGAGGGCCCCCATCGCAGCTACGCCATCCAGTGGTTCTCCTTCGCGCTCATCGCCATCGGCGGGGCGGCCGCGGTCGTGCTCCGCGAGCAGGAAGAGCGACGCGGTCGCTGGAAAGTGCTGCGCGGCGACGGCTGAGCCGCGCAGCCCGCGCGGCGCATCTCCTGCACCATGAAGTTCCGGGCGGTATCTTCCGGGCAGTCCCAACGCCGAGCGTGTCATGACCGAGTCGTCCGCAGGTCTCGCCAGCGAGAAGGAAGCGCGTGACGTCGCCGAGGCGGCGCGCGAGAGCGAATGGACCGGACCGAGCTTCGTGCGCGAGCTCTTCCTCGGCCGGTTCCGCCTCGACCTGATCCACCCGCATCCGGTGAAGGAGGACCCCGAGGAAGCGGCGCGCGCGGCGCCCTTCTTCGCGAAGCTGCGCGCCTTCCTCGAGCGCGTGGACTCGGACATGATCGACCGGACCGGCGAGATCCCCGAGGAGTACGTGCAGGAGCTCCGCGAGATGGGCGCGTTCGGGATCAAGATCCCCGTGGAGTACGGCGGGCTCGGGCTGAGCTACGCCAGCTACACGCGCGCCATCGCCATGGTGACGAGCAAGGACGGCTCGCTGACGGCGTTGTTGTCGGCGCACCAGTCCATCGGCCTGCCGCAGCCGCTCAAGCTGTTCGGCACGGAGGAGCAGAAGCGGAAGTACTTCCCCCGGCTGGCGAAGGGCGCCATCTCCGCCTTCGCCCTCACGGAAGTGGACGCGGGCTCCGACCCGGCGAACCTGCGCACGAGCGCCACGCCGAGCGAGGACGGGAAGAGCTGGATCCTCAACGGCGAGAAGCTCTGGTGCACCAACGGCACGCGCGCCGAGCTGCTGGTGGTGATGGCGCGCACGCCGGACGTCGTGGTGAACGGGAAGCCGCGCAAGCAGATCACGGCGTTCATCGTCGAGACGAGCATGCCCGGGGTGAAGGTGGAGCACCGCTGCCGCTTCATGGGGCTCAAGGCGATCGAGAACGGCGTGGTGAGCTTCACCAACGTGCGCGTGCCGAGCGAGAACATCATCTGGGGGGAGGGGAAGGGGCTCAAGCTCGCGCTCATCACGCTCAACACGGGGCGCCTCACCCTGCCGGCAAGCTGCGCCGGCAGCGGCAAGGCGATGCTCCAGGTGGTGCGCCACTGGGCGAACGAGCGCGTGCAGTGGGGGGTGCCGATCGGCAAGCACGAGGCGATCGCGCAGAAGATCGCCAGCATGGCGGCGAACACCTTCGCCATGGAGTCGGTGGCCGAACTCACGGTGGCGCTGTCGGAGCGCGGGCACTACGACATCCGCCTCGAGGCGGCGATCGCCAAGATGTGGAACACCGAGACCGGGTGGCGCATCGTGGACGACACGTTGCAGATCCGCGGCGGGCGCGGCTACGAGACGGCGGACTCACTGCGCGGACGCGGCGAGCTCGGGATCCCGGTGGAGCGCGCGATGCGCGACTTCCGCATCAACCTGATCTTCGAGGGGACCTCGGAGGTGATGCGGCTGTTCATCGCCCGCGAGGCGGTGGATCACCACTTCCGGACGGCCTTCGCGCTCGTGGACAAGGGCTCGTCGAAGCAGGAGAAGGTGTCGGCGCTGGGTCGCGTGATGAAGTTCTACCCCGGCTGGTACCTGGCCCGCTGGTTCGGGCGCGGCGAGGTGCCGACCGCGTACGGCGAGTTCGGGAAGCTCGGCCGGCACCTGCGGTGGGCGGAGCGGCACACGCGTCACCTGGGCCGCATGCTGTTCCACGCGATGGTGCGCTTCGGGCCGAAGCTGGAGCGGCGGCAGATGGTGCTCTTCCGCGGCGTGGACATCGGCGCCGACCTGTTCGCGATGACGGCGGTATGCGTACGCGCGCAGATGCTGGCGAAGCAGGGGAACGACGAGGCGACGGAGCTGGCCGATCTCTTCTGCCGCGAGGCGCGGCAGCGCATCAAGCAGAACTTCCACCGGTTCTACGGCCCGAACGACGGGATGTCGTACAAGGTCGCGCAGCACGTGCTGAAGGGAGAGCACGTGTGGCTGGAGGAGGGAATCGTCGGGATTCGGCCGGCACCGTAGGCGCCGGCCGTCGGACACCCACCTCGGCTGGAAGCCCACGCGCGCGTCTGACCCCCAGACGGCGGCGCCCGCCGCGCGGCCCACCCATTCGCGGCCTGCGGCCGCTCTTCGTCGGACGGTCGAACTACGAACGGCACACCGGACCAGCTCTGGTGTGCCGTTGCCGTGACCGTCCGACGAGCAGGCGGCGAAGCCGCCGAGCGGGTCCGACGAACGAGCCGGCCGAAGGCCGGCGGGTGGGTCAGACCGTCAGACCATCAGTTACTCCCCGCCGACGCCTTCGCCTTCAGTGCGTCGTTCGCATAGATCGCCACTTCCACGCGGCGGTTCTGCTGGCGCCCTTCCGACGTGGAGTTCGACGCCACCGGCTCCGTCTCGCCACGGCCGGCGGAGCGGATGCGGGTGCGGTCCACTCCCTGGCTCACCAGGTAGTTCACCGCTGCCGCAGCGCGGCGCTCGGAGAGCGACATGTTGTACGCGTCCGTGCCCACGCTGTCCGTGTGGCCGACGACGAGGATGTTGGTGTCCGGATACTTGTCGAGGCTCGCGGCGAGCGACGACAGGTTCTTCTTCGCCTCGGGGCGCAGCACGTCCGAGTCGTAGTCGAACAGGAGGCCGGAATCGAAGGTCACGGCAAGTCCCTCACCGACGCGCTGCACCACCGCGCCCGGGACGTTCTGCTTGATCTCCTTGGCCTGCTGGTCCATCTGGTGGCCGATGATCGCGCCGGCCGCACCACCCACGGCGGCCCCGATGATCGCACCGCGCGCCGTGGACCCCGTGGCGTTGCCGACCACGCCACCGACCACCGCACCGGTACCGGCGCCAATGATGGCGCCCTGCTCCTTCTTGTTGAGCGACGCACACGCGCTCGAGGCCACGAGGACCGCGAGCGCGGGAATGAAGCGGACTGAACGAATCATGATGATCGACTCCGGTTGCTGGACCGGCGCGCGGAAGAGTGGGCTGCGCGCCCTGGAGCCCGACCATCAATGCAGGGCCGATACCACGCTTGCCGGACTCGGCCGTCAGCTCTCGAACGCCGTGTACCCCTCGTCGGCGATCGCTTCGGCAATCTCCTCCACGTTCGTGCGCGCCGGATCGTAGCGCACATCCGCCGAACCGACCTTCACGTCCTCGACTTCCACCCCCGGCGTCTTCTTCAGCCGTCCCTCCACTGCACGCACGCAGTGCGAGCAGGTCATGCCCTCGATGGTTAGATGCAGTGACTCCATGTGGCTCCGCGTGGTATCGTGAACTGCAACCGAAGTAGTTCGTACCTGGTATTGCGTATCGGGACCGACATCCGGCCCTCTCCAATGTGCCGCTGGCTGTCACGCGGCGCAGCTTTCGGTCCGCGGACTGGAGGTGCTTTGGACCAAGCATCCCCCTGGGTCCTGGTACGCAGTACGAGGTACCAGGTACGGCAGTCGTACTAAACCGGCTCCGGCGTCGCCTCCCGTCCCTGCCCGAGCTGCAGCAGCACCACCGCGCCCGCGATGCACACGCCGCCGAGCAGCGTGCGCGGCCCCAGTGCCTGGCGCAGCACCAGTCCGCCCAGCAGCGCCGTCCAGAACGGCTCGATCGTGCTCATGATCGCCGTGCGGACCGGGCCGATCACGGCGAGTCCGCGCAGGAAGGCGATGAAGGCGAGCACCGTGCTCACCACCGCCATCGTCACGATCGAGCCCCACGCGAGCGGGGTGAAGCGCACACCCAGCCCGCCCTGCGCGAACGCGACCACCAGAAGGATCACCGCCGCGCCGGCCGATGCATAGACCGACGTCACCGCCGGAGGCAGGTCGCGGCCCAGATGGTCGATCAGCGGGATGTACGCTGCGTACATGAGCGCGGAGGCGAGCGCCAGCAGCACGCCGATCGGGTGCAGCGTGCCCATGCCCGGAAAGCCCACCATGAGGGCGATGCCCGCGAGCGACAGGAGGAGCGCCATGGCGCGCCCGCGCGTGATGCGTTCCGAGCCACGTAGCGCAGCGATCACCGCCACCCACGCCGGATACGTGTAGAACAGGAAGGTCAGCATCGCCGCCGGGATGTACCGCAGTGCCGAGAGGCTCACGAAGGCGATCGCCGCCTGGCCGCCGCCGGCGAGCACGAGGAGCGGCACGGCGCGCGACGACGGCCGCCTCACCTTCGCGAGGCCGCCGCTCACCACCACGAGGAGCACGGCGGCGATCAGGTACCGCCATGCCAGCACGTCCGCCAGCCGCGCCCCACCGCCGATCGCGAGAGTGGTGAGGATCGGGATCGAGCCGAAGCAGCAGGCGCTGAACAGCACCAGCGCCGACGCGCGGGCCAGGTGCGGTGATCGCGCGTCGGAGTCGGGGGGGATGGTGGGCATGCCTCAGCGCAGCAGCAGGTGCAGCGCGACGTTGAAGTAGATGATGAGCCCCGTCACGTCCACGAAGGTGGCGATGAAGGGCGCCGACGCGCTGGCCGGGTCGAAGCCGAGTCGCCGCATGACGAATGGCAGCATCGCGCCGGCGAGGGTGCCGAAGGTCACCACGCCCACGAGCGACAGCGCCACGGTGAGCGCCACGAGGTGCGGACTCACCACGCCGCAGCGCATCACGTGTCCCACGCCCTGCGACACGCAGCTGTAATCGTGGCCCACGTTCATGCCGAACACCGTCCAGCCCTTCACCGCCATCGTCTGCCACAGCTCGATGCGCGCGAAGCCGATCACCGCGAGGATGACGCCGAGCGTGACCCCCGTCATGATCTCGCGCCCCGCCACGCGCCACCAGTCGCGCAGCGTCACTTCGCGCAGCGCGAGGGCGCGGATGATCAGCGAGGTGCCCTGCGAGCCCGAGTTGCCCCCCGAGCTCACGATCAGCGGGAGAAAGAGCGCCAGCACGGTAGCGGAATCAATTTCCTTCTGGTACGCCGTGAGGGCGGTGGCGGTGAACATCTCGCCGATGAACAGCGCGCTCAGCCAGCCGGCGCGCTTGCGGATCATCCGCCAGAAGCCGATCTGGTCGTACGGCTCGTCCAGCGCCTCCATGCCGCCCAGCTTCTGGACGTCCTCCGTCTGCTCTTCCTGGATCGCGTCGATCACGTCGTCCACGGTGATCGCGCCGATCACATGGTTCGACTCGCTCACCACCGGCACGACGACGAGGTCGTAGTTGGAGATGACCCGCGCCACCTCCTCCCGGTCGGCGTACGGCGAGACGCTCTGCACCTCCGTCCAGGCGATGTCGGACAGCCGCGCGCCCTCCGGCGCCGCCAGCAGCTCGCGAAGCGAGAGGACACCCTCCAGGCGGCCCTCCGAGTCCGTCGTATAGATGGCGTGCATCGCCTCGCGGCGCCCGCTGCGCGCGATCACGCGCACCTCGGCCAGCGCGTCCTCCACGGTGGTGGTGGCGGGGACCTTCACCACCTCCGTCGTCATGATGCCGCCGGCGCTGTCCGGGTCCCACTTCCGCAGCGCTTCCGTCTCGCGCCGCGCCTCGGCGGGCATCTCCTCGACGATCTCTTCCGCGCGCTCCTCGTCCAGCTCCTCCAGCACGTCGGCGCGCTCGTCCGGCGTCATCTCGGAGACGAGCGCGGCCGCCTGCGGCGCGGTCATCGCCTCGAGGACCTCGGTGCGCAGCTCCTCGTCGAGGTACTCGAGCACCTGCGCGGCGCGCTCGCGCGGCAGCGCGGCGAGGAACTGCGGCACCGACTCGGACGGCATCGCCGCCGCCGCCTCCGCGAGGTCGGCCGGGTGTACCTCCTCCGTCTCCGCCGCGATGAGCGACGGCGACTCCTCGAGGAGCGCGAGGATGTCTGGCGCGAGGAGGGCACCCACAGGCCGCTCCTCGGGGTTGTGCGGGGGTGGCGTCATGGCACGTCCTCGGCGGCGGCTACTGAGGCGGCGAGCCCGTCAAAGTAGGCCGACGGTGCCGCATCGGACAAGTCGCAGTTCTGCGCCGAGTCGCCCGCCTCACAGGAGCGGCAGTCGCCTCCGCTCCTCCGTGCCGTCCACCAGCTCGTACCCGGCCACGGCGATCGCCTCGCGCAGCGCCTCCATCGTCACGCGGCCGTCGTGCTCGATCGTCGCCGCGCCGATGCCGACGTCGGCCGAGGTGATCCCTGTCACGGGCGTGAGCGCGGTGAACACCGCCCGCACGCAGTGCTGGCAGCTCATTCCGGCGATGCGGATGCGAGTGATCATGTCGCACGATAACCGACGCGTCGGCGCTCCGGAACGGATGTTCGCTCTCGGCGCGTTGACGCTGCGGGTGCCGTTGCGGAGATTGCGAAGGTCTCCCACCCGCTACCCATGGCTTCTCGTACCATCGCCTTCCTCGGGCTCGGCGCCATCGGGCGACCGATGGCCGCCCGCCTCGCCCACGCCGCCGGCGTCAGCCTCGCCGTCTGGAACCGCACCGCCGAGCGCGCGCAATCGTTCGGGCGCGAGCACGGCGCGCGCGTGGCGGCCACGCCGGCCGACGCCGCACGCGGCGAGGTCGTCATCACCTGCCTTCCGGTGTCGGCCGACGTGGAATCCCTGCTCGACGGCGATGCGGGCCTCCTCGCCACGATGTCGAAGGGCGCCACACTCGTGGACTGCACCTCCGGTGACCCGGCGACCTCGCGCCGCATCGCGGCGCGCCTCGCCGAGCGGGGCATCGGCTTCCTCGACGCGCCGGTGAGCGGCGGCACCAGTGGAGCGGAGCAGGGGATCCTGACCGTCATGGTGGGCGGCGACGCCGCGCTGCTCGATCGCGTGCGCCCCGTGCTCGAGGCGTTCGGGAAGAAGATCGTGCACTGCGGGCCGGTCGGCTCGGGCGACGCGCTCAAGTCGGTGAACAACGCCCTCCTTGCGGTGAACGTGTGGAGCACCGGCGAGGGGCTCGCCGCGCTGGCGAAGGCCGGCGTGCGTCCCGAAGTGGCGCTCGACGTCATCAACGCCTCGAGCGGTCGCTCGAACGCATCCATGAACCTCTTCCCGGAGCGCGTGCTCACGCGCGCCTTTCCCCGCACCTTCCGGGTGGCGCTGCTCGACAAGGACGTCGGCATCGCGGCCGGCGTGGCGCGCGAGCAGAAGGTCGCCTCCCCCCTGCTGCAGCTCACGGCGGAGCTCTTCCGCCTCGCCCACGTGGAGCTCGGCGAGGAGGCTGATCACGTGGAAGCGGTGAAGCTCATCGAGCGCTGGGCCGGCCAGGAGATCGCATGACCACCACCACTGCCATTCGCGACGCCGCGAGCCTCGCCATTCCCGTCAACGAGATCCGCGCCAACTTTCCCGCGCTCGTGCGCCGCGAGGGCGCGCACCCGGTGGCGTACTTCGACGGACCGGGCGGCACGCAGGTACCGCTGACCGTGGCCGACGCAGTGCGGTCGTACCTGCTGGAGCACAACGCCAACACGCACTGGGCGTATCCGACGAGCACGGAGACGGACAACCTGCTCGCCGAGGCGCGCGACGTGTTCTCCGATTTCCTCCGCGCCACGCCGGCCGACATCGCCTTCGGCAACAACATGACGACTATCACCTTCCACATTGCCCGTGCCCTCGCGCGGGGCTGGAAGGCCGGGGACGAGGTCGTCGTCACCGAGCTGGATCATCATGCCAACGTGGCGCCGTGGCATGCCGTGGCGCGCGAGAAGGGCCTCGTCGTGAGGACGGTCCGTCTGGACACGAAGTCCTTCCGCACCGACTTCGACGACCTGGCGGGCAAGCTGGGTCCTCGCACGAAGCTGCTCGCCATCGGCGCGGCCTCCAACGCGCTCGGCACGGTGACCGACGTGAGCCGCGCCTGCGCCATGGCGCACGAGCATGGTGCGCTCGCCTACGTGGATGCCGTGCACTATGCGCCGCACAACCTGGTGGACGTGGGCGCGATCGGCTGCGACTTCCTCGCCTGCTCGGCGTACAAGTTCTACGGCCCCCACGTCGGCGTGCTCTACGCCAGGCACGACCTCGCGCAGGCCCTCGACGTGCCGAAGCTCGATCCCGCGCCGTCCGAGGCGCCGGAGCGGCTCGAGACCGGCACCCTCAACCACGAGGGAATCGTCGGCGCCGCCGAGGCGGTGATGTACCTCGGCACCCTCGCGCGTGGGGGCGCGAGCCGGCGCGAGCGACTGTCGCGCGCCTTTGGCGCCTTCCACGCGCGTGGCGAGGCGCTGCTCGCGCAGCTGTGGGAAGGCCTGCGCTCCACGAATGGCGTCACGCTCTATGGTCCGGAGCCCGGCACGCCACGCACACCGACCGTCGCCTTCACCCTCGCCGGCCATTCCACCGAGTCGGTGGCGCGCCACCTCGCCAGGCGCGGCGTGTACGTGTCGCACGGTGATTTCTACGCCGCCACCGTGGCCGAGAAGCTCGGGCGTGGCGAGGACGGCTTCGTCCGCGCGGGGGCGGCGTGCTACACCACCGCCGACGAGGTGGAGCGGCTCGTGGACGGTGTCCGGGAACTGGCGCGCTAGGGAATTGGTGCCATACTGAGGACCATGCGTCTCACAATCGTCGTTGCCGTGCTCGCCGCGGCGCCCACACTCGGAGCCCAGGCGCCGCGCATCACCCCCGCTGGCGATCCGTCCGTCCGCTCGGACACCATCTATCGCCTCGCGGTCGATCCGGCGAAGCATGCCGACGAGGACGCCGTCTACCTGCTCGATGACGGCGTGGTGCGCCGCGAGGCGGACGGCACCGGCACGCGCACCTTCCGGCAGGTGATCCAGGTGCTCAAGCCAGCCGCCGCCACGCGGCTGCAGGAGCAGAGCTTCGCCTGGTCGCCCTCGCACCAGAAGCTCACCGTGAACTGGGTGCGCGTCGTGAAGCCGGACGGCGCCGTCGTGAGCGAGGCGCCGGCGCAGGTGCAGGAATCCGACGTGCCCGCGGCGCGCAACACCCCCGTCTACACTGACCAGCGCGTGCGCCGGATGTCGCTGAGCGGCGTGGCACCCGGCACCCTGGTGGATTACAGCTGGACCGTCGAGGAGACGAAGCCCTTCATGCCGCGCGACTTCCTCGAGGGATGGCGCGTGAGTACGGGCGGATACGTGGCGCGCTCACGGTTCATCGTGGACCTGCCGGCCAGCCTCACGCCGAGGATCCGCGAGGCGAACCTGAACTTCCGGCGCGTGGAGCGCGTGGCGGGTGGCCGGCGGACGTACACGTGGGCCGCGGCCGACGTGCCGAAGATCACACCCGAGCCCTTCGCGGCCGATTCGAACGGCGTGTTCATGCTGGTGCAGCTGTCGTCGCCCGTCAGCTGGCAGGACATCTCGCACTGGTATGGAGATCTGGCGCGCTCACGCGAAGTGGCGCCGCCGGCCGTGGCCGCGAAGGTGGACAGCCTCGTGCGCGGGGCGCGCACGCGCGACGACAGCATCCGCGCCGTGCACAAGTGGGTGGCCCAGGACATCCGCTACGTCGCCATCGCCCTCGGCATGGGCGGCTACCAGCCGCGCATGCCCGACACGGTGCGCGTCACCGGCTTCGGCGACTGCAAGGACAAGGCGACGCTGTTCGTCGCCTCCATGCGGCACCTGGGGATCGAGGCGTATCCGGTGCTGCTCAGCGCGAGTGCCACGGCGCGCCGCGACCTGCCCAGCATCCAGCAGTTCAACCACGAGATCGCCGCCGTCGCGACCGACAGCGGATGGCAGTACGTGGACCTCACTGCCGGCACGGTGCCCTGGGGCGAGCTTCCCTTGAGCGAGCAGGGGGGCTTCGCCCTCCTCGTGCGTCGGGACGGCAGCAGCGAGGAAGTCACGCTGCCGCGCGCGCCGCTCACCCTCAATCGCAGCGTCACGGTGGTCAAGGGTGCCGTCGATTCCACCGGCGTGTTCAATGGCACCTACGAGGAGATCCTCGACGGTGCGCCCGCCTCGGCCATCCGCGGGCTGTTCTTCAACCCGCTCGACTCGGCGCAGCGGCGCAACCTCGCCAACGCCATCGCGCGGCGCACCTTCGAGGGGGCAGAAGGGGACAGTCTCGACGCGTTCGACGGCCGCGACCTCGCGGCGCGGGCGCGAGTCGCGGTGCTCGTGCGGAACGGGCGCGCCGCGACCCCCGCGGGCTCGACCATGATCCTGCAGATGCCCATGGGGAGCATGGCATCGCTGGCGAACGTGGCGAAGGACCTCGAGAGCCGCGGTCCCCGGCGCTTTCCGATCGACGTCGCTCGCGTCTGGGGCCCGCGGCATACGGACGTGAGCTACGCGATCACGCTCCCCGCAGGGTGGCACGCCACGCTGCCGAAGGGCGTCAAGGCGATGAGCCGCTTCGGCAGCTACGAATCCACGTACGGCGAGACGAACGGTGTGCTGCACCTGAGGCGGCAGATCACCGGCGCCATCGGCGTCGAGCCACCCGATCGCCTGGCGGAGCTGGCCGCCTGGATGCGCGCCGTGGCCGCCGACGACGTGAAGTTCATCGTGCTCACGCGCGCCGCCAGCCCGGCTGGCGGGCGCTGAGCGCTACTTCTTCATCGACAGCGTCACGCGCCGCGACTCCAGCGTCTTCTCCAGCGCCGGAAGGAACTCCTCGTACTTCGAGCCCGGGCTCCA
>CAMLIU010000008.1 GCA_946479995.1 uncultured Gemmatimonadota bacterium
CCTTGCTCTGGTCGTCGTCGCCGAGCTCCTTCTGGATCGCCTTCATCTGCTCGCGGAGGTACATCTCGCGCTGGCGCTCGCCGAGCTCCTCCTGCACCTGCGACTTGATCTCCTCCTGCATCTCGATCATGCCGATCTGGCGCTGCACGTGCACGAGCACGCGCCGCAGGCGATCCTCGACGTTCAGGTTCTCGAGGAGTCCCTGCCGCTCGGGCACGGAGAGCTCGAGGTAGCCGGCGACGAGGTCGCTGAAGCGGCCGGGATCGGTGACGGCGTCGAGCACCTGGTGCACCACCTCCTCCGGGAGGCCGCGGCGCTCACCGAGCTCGGCGGCACGCTCGCGAATCTCCTTGTAGAGCGCGACGAATGCCGGGTCTTCCTCGTTGAGGGGCTTCATCTCGTCCAGCGGCGTCACCACCGCGGCGAGGTAGTTGTCCACCGTGGTGTACTGGAGCGCGGTGGCGCGCTGCTCTCCCTGGAGGAGGAGCTGGACGCCGCCGAGGCCGCGCTGGATCTGACCGATCCGGGCGATCACGCCCACGTTGTAGAGGATCTCGGGGGTGGGCTCGTCGGTGTTGTCGCGCTGGGCAACGGCGAAGACAAGCCGGTCCCCCTTGAGGGCGGCTTCGATGGCGCGCAGGGTGCCGGGGCGCCCGGCGGAAATAGGCTGGGTCAGTCCGGGGAAAATGACCGTCCCCCGGAGCGGGAGCACGGGAAGGGTCTGGCGCTGAGCCATGTCGATACCTGGATGAAGAAAACGCAGGCGCGAGCCAGGGGAGCGCTCGCAGCCTGCGGGCATGAGCCTCGGGCACTGATTGAGTCGCACACTCCATTCCATGCCGCGGCAGACATCACGGCAGGGTTTGACACTTCTGACGGCCACCGTGACGTAGTGTCCCTGCCGCCGTGGCCGTCTTTCCCGCGTCGCGCCGTCGTGCTACTATGTCCGCGTCACGCCTCACCCTGACCCCTCGCCGTCGCTTGGCCCCTCCCGATCCGCTCGCCACTGCCGCGGACGACGAGCTTCGTGCTCATGTCCAGCGTGCGCTTGCGGCCCACTACGAGCTCGACTGCGAGATCGGTCGGGGCGGCATGGGCATCGTCTATCGCGCCCGCGATCGCCGGCTCAAGCGCACCGTCGCCATCAAGGTGCTCCCGCCGGAGCTGGCTTTCCGCAGCGAGATCCGCTCGCGCTTCCTGCGTGAGGCGGAGACGGCGGCGCAGCTCTCGCACCCGAACATCGTCCCGATCTACACCGTCGACGAGCAGGAGCAGCTGGTCTTCTTCGTGATGGCGTACGTCGCTGGCGAGAACCTGGCGAAGCGGCTGCACGACCGCGGGGTGCTCACCATCGACGAGACGCGGCGCATCCTCCGCGACGTCGCCGACGCCCTCGCCTACGCCCACGACCGGGGCGTGGTGCATCGCGACATCAAGCCGGACAACATCCTCCTCGACGCGTCCACCGGCCGCCCGATGGTCACCGACTTCGGGATCGCGCGCGCCATGGACTCCACCGGCGACAGCCGGCTCACCGCCACGGGGATGGCGATCGGCACGCCCGCCTACATGTCGCCCGAGCAGGCGGCCGGCGAACGCGAGATCGATGGGCGGAGCGACCTGTATTCGCTCGGCATTCTCGGCTACCAGATGCTCACCGGCGAGCCGCCCTTCACGGCGAGCAGCACGCCGGCCATGCTCGTGAAGCACATCTCCGAGCGGCCCGTGCCGGTGGAGCAGCGCCGCGCGGACGTGCCCACCGACCTCGGGCGCAGCATCATGATGCTGCTCGAGAAGGAGCCGCAGAACCGCTTCCCCAATGCGCCCGCGCTCGTGGCGGCGCTCGATGCGCGCTCCGCGCCGGCGCCACGCGCGGCGGCGCCGTCCATGGCGTCCCCCGCCGCGCGCGCCGCCGAGCCTCCGACTGCGGGCCCGGCGGCGGGCATGTCCTCGTCGCTGATGAACGGCGTCGCGTCGGGGTACGCGCCACCGCAGCCGTCATACGCGCCGATGCCCTTCGCCGGGGCGGCACAGCCCCTCGCCATGCAGGGCGTCACCCCCGACGAGCTGCGGCGCTGGGAAGCACCTCCCGTACAGCAGTTCCGCCGGAAGATCGCGCCGTTCCTCTTCGTCAACGGCGTCATCGTCCTCTTCTCGCTGTTCGGGACGTCGGACTTCTTCCCCATCACCGTCATCTGGAGCATCTACATCGCGCTCAAGTACGCGAAGCTCTGGAGCGACGGCTACGACTGGCACGACGTCTTCCGCCAGCCGCGCGACAAGGAGCTGATGGAGGTGTTCGAGGAGGCCGCCGAATACGTGCGCGCCCTCTTCGATTCCCGCACTCGCGCGCGGCTCCGCCAGGAGCGCCAGCAGCGCAAGCTCGCGGCGCGCCAGTCACCGGCGCTTCCCACCGGGTTTTCGCCGGGCAACTACGCGCAATCGCCGGCGTCGCGCGCCTCGGCCGCCTCCCAGCTCGGCGGTCCACAGGGTGACCGCGTGCGCCAGGCGCTCGCCGACCGCGACGAGATCCTGCGCCGGCTGAACGACCTGCCGAAGGCGCAGCGCGAGCAGCTTGGCGACGTGGGACGGTCGGCGAACGCGCTCGCCGACAAGGTGCAGGGACTCGCCCTCGCGCACGAGGAGCTCGCGCGTCAGGACTTCGGTGCGGCACGGGAGCAGCTCGAACGGGAGATCACCACGCTCGAGAACGCGGCCAATCCGCTGGAGCGCGGCAGCGAGGAACGCGTGCGCCGGCTGGCGTACCTGAAGCGGCAGCGCCGCGCGCTCGTGGATTCCAGCCAGCGCAAGGAGAACCTGGCGGCCAAGATCGAGACCTGCGCCATCGCGCTGCAGAACATGCGCTTCGACCTGCTGCGGCTCGGTGCGTCACCGCAGTCGCAGCAGCACATCACGGCGCTCGCCAACCAGGCCATCAAGCTCACCGAGAACGTCGATGACGCCCTCTTCGTCGCCGACCAGATGGGCCGCATGAACGACGAGCGGAGCGCGGATTCGCGCCACGCCGGCGGGCGCGGGTGACCGACCCGCTGCTCGACCGCCTCGTCGTCGCGGTCGGCACGCAGTACCTGGTCGACCGTGAGATCGGACGCGGCGGGATGGCCGTCGTCTACCGCGCCACCGACCTGCGCCTTCACCGGTCGGTGGCGATCAAGGTGCTCCCCCCGGAGCTCGCCTTCAACGCCGACGTGCGCGAACGCTTCCTGCGCGAGGCGCAGACCGCGGCGCAGCTCTCGCACCCCGGCATCGTTCCCATCTATACCGTTGACGAGACCAACGGTCTCGTCTTCTTCGTCATGGCGCTCGTCGAGGGAGAGAGTCTCGCCGAGCGGCTCGCCCGCGACACGCGGCTACCGGTGGAGGAGGCGCGGCAGATCCTTGTCGGCGTCGCCGACGCGCTCGCGTACGCGGGCGCGCACGGCGTGGTCCACCGCGACGTGAAGCCCGACAACATCATGCTCGACCGCCGGACCGGACGCCCGATGGTGACGGACTTCGGCATCGCACGCGCCGCGGCGGGCGACTCGCGGCTCACGGTCACCGGCATCGCCATCGGCACGCCGGCGTACATGTCCCCCGAGCAGGCGCTCGGCGAGCGCGAGCTCGATGCGCGCAGCGACGTCTACTCGCTCGGCGTGATCGGCTACCAGATGCTGGCCGGCGAGACACCGTTCAAGGCCTCCAACACGCCCGCGATGCTGGTGAAGCACGTGTCGGAGACGCCGCGTCCGCTGCTCTCGCTGCGCCCCGACGTGCCCCCCTCGCTGGCTTACGCCATCTCGCGTGCGCTCGCCAAGAAACCGGAAGAGCGGTGGCCCGACGCCGGTGCATTCCGCGATGCCCTCGCCTCCACCGCGGGTGACGATGCCGCGGCGCGCGATCTCGCGCCCGAGCGCGCGCCGATGCGCGCCGTCGCGCCACCGGCCCCGCTCCCGCCAGCTGTTGCGCCTCACGCGAATCTTCCGGTGGCGCGCCAGGACGATGCGGCGCCGCAGGTGCCGTATCCCCTCGGCCTCGTGCCGGAGACGTCGCCGATGCCGCCGATGCCCGTGTGGGGCACGCGCACGGAGTGGCGCGAGTGGCGCTACCGGCAGCGGCAGTGGGAGCGCGAGCAGCAGGTGCGACGACGCGAGCTGCGACGCGGCGCGCGCGGCGAGGACGATGATCCCACCCGCCCGCTGGAGGAGCGTATCACGCGCTTCCATCGCCGGAGCATCGGCGCGCTCGGCACGGTCGCGTCGCTCGGCGTGGTGAATGGCCTCACGTCGCCGCACGTCCCCTGGTTTCTCATCCCGAGTGCGTTCATCCTCATCGGCACCGCGACCCACGCCGGGAAGCTCTGGGCGGATGGCGTCCCGTTCCGCCGCCTGTTCAGTCGCGGGGCCATGCCACTTTCCTCCCGTCCCCGCGCCGCGCAGCTGCCGCCCGTGAGCCTGGAGCAGGAGGCACTCGCTCTTGCACCGGCCGACGTGCTCGCTGGCAGCTACGGGGAGGCGGTGCGTCGTGCCGCCGCCGACCGCGTCGCGGCGAAGGACATCCTCGCGCGCCTCGCCCCCGCCGAGCGGGACATGATTCCCGACGTGGCACCCACCCTCGACGCCCTCGCGGAGCGCGTCGGTGCGCTCGCGCTCACGCTGCATCGGCTCGATGCGGACCTCGGAGGATCCTCCCTCGACACGCTGGAGCGGCGGCTCGCCGCGCTGCGCGCCGAAGCGGGCCCCGAACCGACGGCGGAGCAGGAGCGACGCATCACGCTGCTCGAGCGGCAGCGCGCATCGATCGCCGAGCTCACGGAGCGGCGCGGCACCCTCGCCGCGCAGATCGAGAGTGCAGGGCTGGCGCTCCAGAACCTGCGCCTCGACCTGCTCAAGCTCCGGTCATCCGGGCTCGGATCGGCCATGTCCGACGTGGCGAACGCCACGCAGGAGGCGCGTGCCCTCTCGCGCGAGATCGGACACGCGGTGGACGCAGCGAAGGAAGTGCGAGGGATGTGAGCCGCGTTGCGCCGACCCATGGGGACGGCGCCCGGATTCCGTTCAGCGTGCCAGCAGCGCCGTGAGCGAGTCCGCCACCTGACGCGGCGCCTCTTCCGGGAGGAAGTGTCGCGCATCGGCGATGACGTCGAACGTGGCGCCGGGGATCGCGCCGGCAAGTCGCTGCCCGAGCGGCACGGGGAGAAAGGGATCCTGCGCGCCCCAGATCACCGTCGTCGGCATCGTGAGCTCGCCCAACTGTCGGCCGAGTGCATCGGTCTCGCGCGTGTCGAGCGCGGCGATGTGACGGACGAGCGCGTCGCGCCCCGCGGCGGTGACGAAGGGACGCGCATAGCGATCGATGGCATGCGTGGCGCGCACCGGGTCGGTGTACCCGCGCTCGAGCTCTGCGCGCACCATCGAGAGCAGCCAGCCGGGGGGCAGGTGTCGCGTGAGCGGGAGGGTCGCCCGCGCGACGCGGACGTCGCGTGGCGCCCAGCGATCGAACGCCACGCTGGCCACGAGGGCGAGCCGCGTCACCCGCGTTGGCCGGCGCACGGCGAGCGCCTGCGCCACCCCGCCACCGATGCCATGCCCCACGACGGTAGCGCTGTCGATGCCGAGCGCGTCGAGCAGCGCGACGAGGCGTTCGGCGTGTGCGGCGAGCCCGAGTGCGCGGCGTCCCGGCGGATCGCTGCGGCCGTGGCCGAGCAGGTCGAGCACGACGAGGCGATGCCCGGCCGGCATCAGCGACACGACGTCCCGCCAGAGGTGGCTCGATGTCGCGAACCCGTGCACGAACACCACCGGCTCTCCCGCGCCGCGCGAGCCGGCGGCGTAGTAATAGAGACGCGCGCCGTCGAGGTCGATGAACTCACCTCGCACGGCGCGCGTCTCCCGCAGCGGTCAGGGCGATGGAACCGCTCAGAGCGACGGCGGACCCTGCTGCTGGCGCTGCTGCATGCGCGCACGCTGCTCGGCCAGGTTCTTGTCGAACACGGTCTGCTGATCCGGGGTGAGGATGGGGCGAATCTCCTTCGCCTGCTTCTCGCGCAGCTCGCCCGCCTTCTTCATGAGCGCGGCGCGGTCGCCGCCGTTCATCATCTCGTTGCGGAGCGCCATCATCTCCGGCTGGTACTTCTTCTGGATGGCCTCGAGCTTGGCCTTCTGCGCGTCGGTGAGCTCGATGCCGTTGAGCTCCATGTTGCGGCCGCCGCGCCGCTCGCCCTGCTGCTGGGCCCCACCGGCCTGCGCCTGCGCGAGCGTGGCGCCGCCGATGAGAAGCGCGGCGCCGAGCGCCACGATGCGAAGTGCCTTCTTCATGTTACCCCTCGGGAGAGAATGGAGAGACGTACCGGAACAGGGGACGTTCAGGAAAAATTCAAGTCGTTGCAGTATAATAACTTACAAAACACCCTCTAGCGAGGGCGGGTGAATCTGCTATGCTTACCCGCCTCGTGCCGGGCCGTTCCGCCCCGGCGCACGCCGCGTCGTCTGGATCTACCGCCCCGCTCGCGAGCCATCCGTGACCCTGCCGCCGCCGTCGAACAGCACTGTGACTGCCGCTTCCTCCACCGAGGGAGAGGCAACCATCCCTACGGGACCCGTCGTACCCCCCGTCGCGCCACCACCACCGCCACCGCCGAGCCCGGTGTCCTTTCCGTTGGACTGGCTGCTCGCGCACGCGGCGCCGCCCATCCAGTACCGTGCGCTCACCGAGGTCGCGCGCCTCACGCCAGAGGAAGCGGGGCAGGTGAGCGCCCTTCCGTTTACGCACCGCCCCGCGCTGCTGTTGGCCGTACAGCAGTCGCCGGACGGCACGTGGAACGGGAGCATGCTCGGCCTCCCGTCGGCGCGTGCCGAGCACTTCGAGGGGATCGGGACCGTTCCCGCGGTCAGACGACTGATCGAGTACGGGTGGCACAGGGACACCCCACCCCTCCTCCACGCGCGCCGGGCGCTCTTCCGCCTCCTCGCCGAGGACCAGGACCCGTCCTTCCTGTACGAGCTGGGTGGAAAGAATGCGACGGACGAGGACTCGGTGCGCTACGGGCGCACGCTGCTGCGCGAAGCGGCGGCAGCCACCCTCGCGCAGGCCGGCTACGAAGGCGACCCGCGCCTGCGCGGTGCCGCGCGGCGGATCGTGATGCGCATGGCCGAGTACCTGCGCTCACCGCTGGCGCAGAAGCCGTTCGTGCGCAGTGGCAACCAGCACTTCCTCGCCGCGGAGGCGACGCCGCCCTCCATCCATGCGCTCATGATGCTCGCGTACATGCCGCTGTTCCGCGCGGAGCATCACCACGAGATGGATGCGCTGTACACGCACCTCACCCAGTCACAGCCGCGACAGGAAGCGGTGCAGCTCGTTGGCGGGCGCGGCATCACGGTGCCGCACCTCGTGCTCGGCGATCCACTCCCGCATCGCAATGCCGCCGACGCCGACGTTCCGTTCGCGCTCTTCTGGCTGGAGCTGATGGCGCGTCTCGGCTTCCTCAAGCGCAACGAGAACTGGAGCAAGCTGTTCGAGCGATTCCTCGACGACCGTGATCGCGATGGCGTGTGGCATCCGCACAAGGGGATGGCGGTGGCGCGCAGCAGCAATCCGTTCGTGTGGCCGGTGTACCCGCTCGAGACCCAGCTCGCCGGCGAGGAACGGTGGACGGACATCACCTTCCGGCTCGGACTGATCGCGCGCCTGGCCGGCCGGCCGATCGAGATCGCCTGACCACATCATCGCTTGACGGCGAGCGGCTGCTGCCTGGCCGCCTGCCGCCATCGGAGATGTTTCCCGCGGGGGCGACGGACATCCGCACGCGCATGGTGGCGCTGCACGGCGGGCTCCGCCTGCGCGTCGCCGAGAGCGGGGCGGCCGCCGCGCCACCGGTGCTGCTGCTGCACGGGTGGGGCGCATCCGTCTACATGTGGCGGGCGTGGTTTGCGCCGCTCGCCGCGATGGGATACCGCGTGCTCGCCGCGGACCTTCCGGGTCACGGCCTTTCCGACAAGCCGGAAGACAGGGCGAGCTATCACCTCGCGTCACTCGTGCAGGTGGTGCGCGAGCTGCTCGACGTCGAACGACTGGGGCGTGTGGACGTCGTGGCCCAGTCCATGGCCGGGACGATCGCGCTCGAGCTCGCGCTGGCGGGGGAGGGGCGCATCGGGCGGCTCGCGCTCGTGAATCCAGCCTGCTTCGGCGTGATCCCGCTGCTGCGGATGGCGCCGCTGGTGCGCTTCGACCTCGCCGAACGCCTGATGCCGCGGCTGCTCACGCGTGGAAGCGTGGCTCGCGCGCACCGGCTCGTGTACGGTGATCCGTCGCGGATCACGCCGCAGAACGTGGATCAATACTGGGCGCCGTCGCAGTTTCCCGCCTACTCGCGCGCCCTCCGACAGCTGGCGCTCGGTTTCACCTGGGACCGTCCGTCCGCCGACGCGATGGCGCACCGCATCCGCGCCGGGGGGCGACAGGTGCAGGTGATCCTGGGCGGGCGTGATCGTCTCGTGCGTGACGCGCGCCCCTACGTGGAGTCGCTCGTCGCGCGGGATGCGCCACTGCACGTGAGCGTCGTGGAGCAGGGAGGCCACGCGGTGAACGAGGAGCTCCCGAACGACGTGCTGAACCTCGTGACGCTGACGCGTTGACGGCGTGGAGGAGGAAGCGCGCGCTGTCAGGGCAGCACTGCGCCACGTAGACGCCAGCGTCCGAATCGGTTAGATTGAAGGCATCGAGAATCGAAGAGCAGGCCGCAAACGGCGGCCGACAGGCTCCCAGGCGGTCGCAGCGCGCGACCGCATCCCTATCCATCAACGCACCGGTCGAGCGACGGCGTACGCCGTCCAGGGTCCGGTGCATGCGCCGGCCCCGGGAATTCCGGGATCGCGGCCCCGGCGCGACGCATCAGGACGAATGACCGACGACACACAACTGACTCTCGCCGAGCGCGAGGCGGCCGCCGGGCCGGCCCTCAGCTTCGGCGACCTCGAGCTCCATCCGGCGCTGCTCGACGCCATCCGTGACGCGGGCTACGAGAGCCCGACGCCAATCCAGCGCGAAGCCATTCCGCTCGCCCGCAAGGGACGCGACATCATGGGGCTCGCGCAGACCGGTACCGGCAAGACTGCCGCGTTCACCCTTCCCATCCTCGACCGCCTCATCGGCGGCCCGCGGCGCACCCGTGCCCTCATCCTCACCCCCACGCGAGAGCTGTGCGTGCAGGTGGAGGAGAGCTTCCGGAAGTATGCGAAGTACGCGGAGATCGACGTCATTGCCGTGTATGGCGGCGTGCCGGTGGAGCCGCAGGAGAAGAAGCTGCGCGCCGGCGTCGACGTCGTCGTTGCCACGCCGGGACGCTTGATCGACCACCTCGAGCGCCAGAACGTGGTGTTCGACGATCTCGAGGTGCTGGTGCTCGACGAGGCGGACCGCATGCTCGACATGGGATTTGCCCCGCAGATCAACCGCGTCGTCAACGAGATCCCGCCCTACCGGCAGACGCTGCTCTTCAGTGCCACGATGCCGCCCGAGGTGGAGGCGCTGGCCCGGAAGTACCTGCGCAAGCCGATCGTCGTGCAGGTGGGCGTGCGCTCCGCTGCCGCGAGCACGGTGACGCATGCCGTATATCCGGTGCCGCGCGAGAAGAAGAATGCGCTGCTGGTGGAGCTGCTCACCGGGAAGAAGCACGAGTCGGTGCTCGTGTTCACGCGCACGAAGCACGGCGCCGATCGCGTGGTGCGCGACCTCGAGAAGGCGGGAGTGAGCGCCACGGCCATGCACGCCGACAAGAGCCAGTCGCAGCGCACGCGCGCCCTGCAGGACTTCAAGGACGGCAAGACGCACGTCCTCGTGGCGACGGACATCGCGCAGCGCGGGCTGGACATCGAGAACATCAGCCACGTCATCAACTACGACGTGCCGCAGCAGGCGGAAGACTACGTGCACCGCATCGGGCGCACGGGTCGCGCCGCGAAGGAAGGGGACGCCTACACCTTCATGGCGCCCGACGAGATCGCGATGGTCCGCACCATCGAACGCGTCATCGGCCAGCCGATCCCGCGCGTCTCGGTGCCTGGGTACGACTTCGGGACGGTAGCGGCGGACTGAGG
This sequence comes from uncultured Gemmatimonadota bacterium, assembly GCA_946479995.1. The sequence continues at coordinate 10,098 of CAMLIU010000008.1, forward strand.
AACGGGAAGGCCGGAAGGTGGGAATGCCGGAAGGCCAGCAGGCCAGCGGTCAGTTCCCACCTTCTCACCTTCTCACCTTCCCATCCTCACCCGCCCCAGCCTCGACACCACGAGCGTCTCGGCGGCGCGTCCTCGCTTCACGACGAGGGTGAGGTTCGAGGCACCGTATCCGAGGCCGCGCACGTCGAAGGCGAGGGAGTCGCGGGTGGTGGCGAGGACCACGCGATGGGCGTGTGCAAGCGCGTGGACGGCCAGCGGGCGCCCCCGCTCCCGCAGCGCGAGCTCGCCGGTCACCGTGTCGATCTTCACGCTCACCACGGCATGCCGCGCCAGCGCCTCGTCCCGCGCCTGCTGGATCACCTCCGCCGCCTCGGCCGCCGCCGTGCGGGCGGCGATGCGGTCGAGGTAGTGGCCCACCTCCCGCACGGCGATGATGGAGAGGAGGCCGATGATCACCAGCACGATCACCAGCTCGAGAAGCGTGAGCGCAGGGCGCGCGGCAGGGCGGTATCGCATGGGCGGACGATGCATCCGCCCGCTGCCGGCGCCGTCATCTGGCGATTGCGAACGGTAGCGATCCCGCGCGCGTAGCACACGTTGACGGCCACCGCGCAGGAGGCATCTTCTGCGGCGGCGCCTCTCTTCGTCCTCATCCCTCCCGCCCGATGCGATCCCGCTTCGTCTCCGCCCTCGCGCTCCTCGCCCTTGGCGTGCCGGCTGCCGCCTCCGCGCAGCAGGCCATGGATTCCGCCTACACGGCGCGCATCCGCGAGCTCACCCCCACTGACTCCGTCTGGAAGTTCACCACCGAGCTGGTGGACCACCTCCCGGCCTCCACTACGGTGCCGACGCCGCTCAAGGTGCTCGGCTACGTGCCCGGCACCATCGGCCGGCTGGCGTACGTGGAGGAGCTCAACCGCTACTTCCGCGCAGTGGATGCGGCGTCGCCCCGGGTGAAGGTGTTCTCGCTCGGCGCCAGCGACGAGGGACGCGAGATGATCGCCGTCGCCATCGCCGACTCGGCGACCATCGCGCGGCTCGACGACTACCGCGCCATGGCGGCGAAGCTCGCCGATCCGCGCTCCACCACGCCGGCGGAGCGCGCGCGGCTGGTGAAGGAGGCCAAGCCGATCTACTGGCTCACGGGCAGCATCCACAGCCCGGAGACGGGGAGCCCCGAGATGCTGATGGAGCTCGGTTACCGCCTCGCGGTGGAGGAGACGCCCTTCGTCCAGGACATCCGTGATCACGTGATCACGCTCATCACCCCCGTCACGGAAGTGGACGGCCGCGACCGCGCCGTGGATGCGGCGAAGCTCTCTCGCTCGCTCGGCCTCGGGCCGCAGGGCGTGTCGCTGACGTACTGGGGGAAGTACACGGCGCACGACAACAACCGGGACGGGATGGTGCTGTCGCAGAAGCTGACCCAGCACGTGATGGACGGCTTCGTCCACTGGCGCCCGACGGTGATGCACGACCTGCATGAGTCGGTGGCGTTCCTGCACACGAGCACCGGCACCGGGCCGTACAACGACGAGTTCGACCCGATCGTGATCGACGAGTGGCACACGCTCGCCTACCAGGAGATCACGGAGCTCACGAAGCGCGGTCTCCCCGGCGTCTGGACGCACGGCTTCTACGACGGCTGGGCGCCGAACTACATGCTCGCCATCGCCAACCTGCACAACTCCATCGGCCGCTTCTACGAGACGTACACGTCGATGAACGCCGACTGCCAGGTGACGAACCTCCCGCCGTCACAGACGGAGCGGCGGTGGGATCGCCCCAGCCCGCCGGTGAACGGCATCAAGTGGTGCATCCGGAGCAACATCAACTACCAGGAATCCGGTGTGCTCACGGCGCTCAAGTACGTGGCCGATCACGCCGATACCTTCCTCGAGAACTTCGCCCTCAAGGCGGAGCGGCAGACGAACAAGGGAAAGCAGTCCGCGCCATATGCATTCGTGGTTCCCCGGGGGCAGCGCCGCTCCGCCGAGGCGGCAGACCTGGTGAACCTGTTCCGCCAGCACGCCACGGAGATCCAGGTCGCCTCACAGGACTTCACGCTCAAGGGAGAGAAGCCGAAGGATGCCCCGGTGACGGTGAAGAAGGGCGACTGGATCGTGCGCATGGACCAGCCGTACACGCAGACCGTCCGCACACTGCTCGCCATCCAGCACTTCAAGCCCGATGATCCGTCGCCGTACGACGACACCGGCTGGACGATCGACGAGCTGCGCCACGTGACGACGCTGAAGATCGCCGACCCCGCGGTGCTGAGCGCGCCGATGACGCCGCTCACCGGCGACGCGACCGTCGCCGGCGCCATCGCCGGCAGCGGGAGCGTGCTGCTCGTGTCGCACCTGGGTGACTGGCGCTCCGCCGTGCTCCCGTGGAAGACGGGCCGCGCGAGGGTGTCGGTGGCCGATACTGCGTTCAGCGCGGGCGGGCGGAACTTCGAGCGCGGCACCTTCATCGTGGAGAACGCGGACGCGGAGGCGCGTGACGCCGTGGTCGCCCTCGGCCTCGATGCCACGGCCACTGGCTCGGCGCCGAGCGTGCGGCGGCACGCCGTGAGCGCCCCCCGCGTGGCGCTCGTGCATTCGTGGATCGAGACGCAGAACGAGGGGTGGATCCGCTACGCCTTCGACCGCATGGGCGTGCCGTACACCTACATGGCCGACCAGAAGCTCGTGCAGCCGCGCGTGCTGGAGAAGTTCGACGTGGTGGTGCTGCCGCACATCAACGGCGCGGCGACGACGATCGTGAACGGGCGCCCCATGGTGGGGCCGGCGATCCCGTGGAAGAAGACCACGCTCACGCCGAACCTTGGCCGCATCGACCAGACCGACGACACGCGTCCCGGCATGGGCCTCGCCGGTCTCGCGGCCCTCCGCGCGTTCGTGGAGCGCGGCGGCCTGCTCGTGACGGAGGGGAACAGCTCGCGGGTGCCGATCGAGTTCGGGCTCGTGCCTACGGTGAGCGTGGCCCCGCAGCAGAAGCTCCTCGCGCGGGGCGGCATCTATCGCGCGCAGCTCGTGAACGGCGGCAGCCCGATCGCCTACGGCTACGAGCGCGCGACGTTCCCGCTGTACTTCAACCAATCGCCCCTGCTCAGCGTGCAGGGCGCACAGCGCGGGAGAGGCGCCGAAGGGGTGGACTCCGCCATCACGCAGGCCATCGAACGCCAGCGTGCCCGCACGATCGTCCGCTGGACGTCGAAGGCGGACGACCTGCTCGTGTCCGGCCTGCTGGACAACGGTGACGAGATGGCGGGCCGCGCCGTGGTGGTGGATGCGCCGCTCGGCCAGGGACACGTCGTGCTCTTCGGCACGCGCCCGATGTGGCGCTGGGAGTCGCAGGGCGCGTTCGCGCTCATGCTGAACGCGATGACGAACTGGAACGCGCTCGACGTGAACGAACGCGGCCGGAGCTCGGCCGCGCTGGCGAACGACAACCGGTAAGCGCTCCCGTTATATTTGCCGGGAACGCTCCGGAGCCCATGATGAAGATCACGATCGAATACTGCACGATGTGAAGCTACGAGCCGCGGGCCGCC
>CAMLIU010000009.1 GCA_946479995.1 uncultured Gemmatimonadota bacterium
AGCGCGTGCCCGCCACGGAAACGCAGGGGCGCATCCACACCTCCGCCGCCACGGTCGCCGTCCTTCCGGAAGCGGAAGAGGTGGACGTGAAGATCGAGGACAAGGATCTTCGCATCGACGTGTTCCGCTCCAGCGGCCCCGGCGGCCAGTCCGTGAACACGACCGACAGTGCGGTGCGCATCACCCACATCCCGTCGGGGCTGGTGGTCTCGCAGCAGGACCAGAAATCCCAGCTGCAGAACAAGCTGAAGGCGATGGAAGTGCTTCGCGCCCGCCTGCTGGACCTGCGCGTGGCGGAGCAGGAGGCCGAGCGCTCGCGCATGCGCAAGTCGCAGGTGGGCACGGGAGACCGGTCGGCGAAGATCCGCACCTACAACTTTCCGCAGAGCCGCCTCACCGATCATCGCATCGGCTTCACGACGCACGACCTGTCGGGCGTGATGGATGGCCACATCGAGACCGTGATCGACGCGCTGCGGCTCGCCGACGTGGAGGAGCAGCTCGGTGGGTGACGCGCTGCTCGCGCCGCGATCGCTGGGCGCGCTCACGAGCGAGATCGCGAGACTGCTGACGCCGGCCTTCGGCCACGACGCCGAGCGGGAGGCGCGTGAGCTGCTCGCGGCATTGCACGACATGCCGCGCCACTGGCCGTTGCTCGAGCGCGGCACCACTATGAGCGCGGATGCCTGGGAGCGGGCCTTGTCCGCGGCGGCGCGGCGGGCGCGGGGCGCACCGCTCCAGTACGCCGCCGGCCGCGCGGCCTTCCGACACCTCACGCTGGACGTGGACGAGCGCGTGCTCATTCCCCGCCCGGAGACGGAGCAGCTCGTGGAGATCGTCCTCGAGCTCACGCGGGACCAGTCGGGCGGGGTGGTGGTGGACGTCGGCACCGGCTCGGGCGCGATCGCGCTCGCGCTGGCGAGCGAGGGGCCATTCGAGAAGGTGATCGCCACCGACCTGTCGCTCGATGCGCTGGAGGTCGCACGCGGCAATGTTCGCCGCTGCGCCGGCGCGCTGCGCGCCGAGGTCTCGCTGCGGCACGGCTCGCTCCTCGGGCCGGTGACCGAGCGTGGCGTGCGCGCGGTGGTCTCGAACCCGCCATACATTGCGTATGACGAAGCGGTCGCGCTGCCGGCGAGCGTGCGCAACTGGGAGCCGGCGGTGGCGCTGTACAGCGGGGCCGACGGCATGGCTGTGACGGCTCGCCTCGTGCGCGAGGCGGCCCTGTCGCTCGCCGACGGCGGCGTGTTCGCCGTGGAAGTGGATGCGCGACGCGCGGGCGTCGCGGCCGAGCTGGTCGCGAGCGCGGGTGCCTACGACGACGTGCGAGTGCTGCTGGATCTCACCGGCCGCGAGCGGTTCGTGGTCGCCAGACGACGGGAGGAGCGGGTATGATCGAGGACAAGGCGAAGGAGCTCGGACGGCTGATCGGCCAGAGCCCGGAATACCAGGCCGTGAAGCGCGCCAACGACGCGCTCAGCCAGGACACGGCCGCCGTGGCGCTGCTGCGACAGATGGAGCAGCTCCGGATCAACGCCCAGCAGATGATCCAGCGCGGGGAACGCCCGACGGAGGAGATGGAGAAGGAGCTGGACGGACTGCTCGGCCAGGTGCAGGGGCAGCCTGTCTACCAGCGTCTCGTCGCCGCCCAGGAGAACTTCGACAAGATCATGGGCAAGGTGAACGACTGGATCGTGGACGGCATCGAACGCGGCGCAGCGAGCCCGATCATCACGCTCGGCTAGCACGCCATGCACGGGAGCGCGCGGGGAATGCTGATCGTCTTCGAGGGAGGCGAGGGATCGGGCAAGTCCACGCAGCTTCGCCTGCTCTCGCGCGACCTCGAGCGTCACGCCGTACCGCACGTCTGCCTGCGCGAGCCGGGCGGAACGCCACTCGGCACCGAGGTCCGCCGCCTGCTGCTCGATCGTGCGTCGGACATCGAGCCCCGCGCCGAAGCGCTGCTGTTCATGGCGTCCCGTGCGCAGCTGGTGGAGCGCGAGATCCGGCCGGCACTCGAGCGCGGCGAGGTCGTGCTTCTCGATCGCTTCTTCCTCTCGACGTACGCGTACCAGGTTGCCGGGCACGGGCTCCCCGAAGCCGAAGTGCGCGCGGCCAACCGCTTCGCGACAGACGGATTGTCGCCCGACGTCACGCTGCTCTTCACCTTTCCGGTGGAAGCGGGGCTGGCGCGCGCCGCGCGGCGCCCCGCGGCGCACGACCGGATGGAAGCGATGGGCGAGCCCTTCCACCGGCGGGTGGCGGACGCGTTCGGTACGTACGCCGACCCCGCGTGGCAGGCGAATCATCCCGAGTGCGGGCCCATCATCCCGGTGGACGCCGAAGGGAGCGAGGAGCAGGTGATGGCGCGAGTCCGCGCGGCGCTGCGCGCCCGGTGGCCCGGAACTTTCCCCCTCGTTGGTGGATCAGCCTGACAGCGGGCACAATCGGGCGCCGGGGCGCCGGAAGGAGAGCGGGATGAGATCGAGAGGAGTAGTGGCGGCTGCACTGCTGGTCGGTGCGCTGGTGACGGGCGGCTGGCTCATGGAGCGCGGCGGCCACGGTGCCCCGCGCGACGTGCGCGCGCAGGCGCAGCTGTTCGACGAGGTGTTCCAGCACCTGCGCCGCGACTACGTGGATACGCTCTCCGACTCCGCGCTGTACCGCCGCGCCGTCGCCGGCGTGGTGGAGGAGCTGCACGATCCGCACTCGCTGTACCTCGATCCGCGACGCCTGAGCCAGCTCGAGGAGAGCACGACCGGCCACTACGCCGGTGTCGGCATCCGGATGGACGTGCGCGACAGCGGCATCACCGTCGTCGCGACCCTTCCCGGGACTCCCGCCGACCGCGCGGGGATCGAGACGGGCGACCGCATCGTCGAGATCGACGGCAAGCCCACCGCCGGCCTCACCGACGACGAAGCGCTGAAGGCGCTGCGCGGACAGGCAGGCTCCAGGGTGAAGGTGTCGGTCGATCGTCCCGGGCTGGCGACGCAGCTCCCGTTCACCCTGAAGCGCGCCGAGATCGACGTCAATCCGGTGCAGCACGCCGTCATGCTTCCCGACCACGTCGGTTACGTTGACCTGACCGTGTTCAGCAGCGACGCGGCGCGCAACCTCACGCACGCCATCGATTCGCTCCGGACGCAGGGCGCTCGCGCGCTCGTTCTCGACCTGCGCGGCGATCCCGGCGGCCTCCTCGACCAGGGGATCGACGTGGCCGATCTCTTTCTCGACCGAGGACAGCGCATCGTGTCCACGCGTGGGCGCTCGGCGGAGGAGAGCCAGACGTACGTGGACCAGCATCCGCAGCCGTACGCCGGGCTGCCGCTCGTCATCCTCGCCGACAGCGGCACCGCGTCGGCGAGCGAGATCGTGGCTGGCGCGCTGCAGGATCACGACCGCGCCCTCGTGGTGGGCACGACGACGTTCGGGAAGGGAAGCGCGCAGCGCGTGTTCCATCTCGACGAAGGAGCCCTCAAGCTCACGACCGCGCGGTGGTTCACGCCGAGCGGGCGCAGCATCGATCGTCCCCGGCCATCGGCGGCCGACGACGAGCAGGACGCGACTCCGCGCGACACGGCACCACGCCCGAAGTTCCGGACGGATGCCGGGCGTACGGTGCTCGGCGGCGGCGGGATCGTTCCCGACGTCGTGGTGCCCGAGCCTGCGCTCACGCGCGAGGGACGTGCCCTCCAGACCGCGCTTGGCGAGAAGGTCCCCGCGTTCCGCGACGTGGTGGTCGGATACGCGCTGTCGCTGAAGGGATCGGGAGCCGTGAGCGCTCCCGACTTCAAGGTGACGCCCGCCATGCGCGACGAGCTGTACCGGCGGCTGGCGGCGCGGGGGATCATGGTGGATCGCGCCGTCTACGACGCGGCCGCGCCGCTGGTGAACCGGGTGCTCGGAGACGAGATCGCGCATTATGTGTTCGGGACGCGCGCGGCGTTCGAGCGCTCCCTGCGCGACGACCAGGCGCTGGCGAAGGCGCTCGCGCTGCTGCAGGGAGTCTCCACCCCCGCCGCCCTCCTGGCGCGCGTCCCGGAACCCGCGCGGAAGTAGCCGCTCCCGGCTGAGCGCCCGACCGGCCATCGGCCGCTCGTTGCCCCCATCTGGCGACGGGCGGCCGTTCGTCATACGTTCCCGACGGCGAGCCGGCGTTCGCCGGCCCGCGGTCTCCCGCATGGCAGGTGCGCCATGGACGTGGACGACGTCTTCGCGGCAGCCATCGCCCCCCGCTACCAGATCGAGCGCACGCTCGGTGAGGGCGGGATGGCCATCGTGTACCTGGCGCGCGACTCGCGGCACGGCCGGTTCGTCGCGCTCAAGGTCCTGCGTCCCGAGGTAGCGACGACGCTCGGCGGCGAGCGATTCCTGCGCGAGATCGCCATCGCCGCGCGGCTGGTGCACCCCAACATCCTCCCCCTGCACGACTCCGGGGAGGCAGCCGGCCGCCTGTACTACGTGATGCCGTACGTGCAGGGGGCGACGCTGCGCCAGCGGCTGGATCGCGAGAAGCAGCTGCCGCTCGCCGACGTCGCCGACATCACGTCCCAGGTCGCGGCCGCGCTGGACTACGCGCACGCGCAGGGGGTGGTGCACCGCGACGTGAAGCCCGACAACGTGCTGCTCGTGGAAGATCGCGTGCTCGTGGCCGACTTCGGCCTCGCGCGCGCGCTGACGAGCGCCGCCAGCACGCCGCTGACGCGGACGGGGACGGTGGTTGGCACGCCGGCGTACATGAGCCCCGAGCAGTGCGCGCCGGGCGAGACGGTGGATGAACGGAGCGACGTGTACGCCCTGGCGTGCATGACGTACGAGATGATCGCCGGGGTGACGCCGTTCAGGGGAGCGACGGCGCAGGCGATGATGGCGCACCAGATCTCGGGTGATCCGCCGTCGGTGTGTGCGGAGCGGGAGCGGTGTCCCGCCGCCGTGGACGAGGTGTTGAAGCGGGGGTTGGCGAAGTCGCCGGCCGACCGGTATCAGCGGGCGGGGGAGTTCGCGGGGGCGTTGAACGCTGCGATGCAGGGGACTGCGGAGCGATCCGGGCCCGCGGTCGCCGGCCGGCGTGCTGCGCAGCGGAACCGTCGCTGGATGTCGGTTGGCGCGCTGGCACTCGCCATCGTGGTCGGCGGTTGGTTCGTGGCACGCAACGCGGGCGCGGGGCCGGCGCTGGATCGGAACGTGTACGTCGTGTTTCCCTTCCGCGATGATTCCGCCACCAGACGCACCGGACTGGATGGCGAGGAAGCCGCCAGCAGGTTGAACCGTGCCATGCGGAGCTGGCGGGGCATCCAGGTGGTCGACGTGCTTCGCGTGAGCGACCTGTGGGCGCGGAATCGCCCCGGTACCGTAGATGACGGTCTCAGGGCGGCCGAGGCGCTGAGCGCCGGCGAACTGGCGTGGGGACAGATGCGCATCGTCGGCGACTCGCTGGAGATGCATGTGGTCGCGTACGACGTTTCTGCCGGACGGGGTGCGTCGCGCGACTTCCAGCGATCGCTGCCCGTCGCCGACCGCGACGAGCACATGATGGACAGCGTGTTTGCCGCGCTCGCGGATTCCGTCATCAACGGTGGCCAGCCGCCGACGGGCATCGACGTGTACGGCACGCACGACCTCCAGGCGCGCGATGAGTTCAGATACGGCTCGGAGGCACTGCAACGCTTCGATTTTTCCGCCGCGCAGAGTCACTTCGATGCGGCCACGCTCGCTGATGAGAACTTCGCGCTGGCGCACTTCTGGGCTGCGCGCATACGCGCCTGGCGGGGGATCACGCCGCCATCCGCGTGGCTCCCGGACATCAGCCAGGCCGTTCGCCTCCGCGACTCACTGACGGTCACCGACCGCGAGCACGCGCTCGCGCTGCTGAACCTGGCGAAAGGTCGCGCTCCCGATGCGTGCCGACTCTACCGCGGCCTGCTGGTCACCGACCCCAACGATTTTGCGGCCTGGCTCGGTCTCGGTGACTGCAACGCACTCGATGACGGCGTGGTGCGCGATTCCCGCAGTCGGACCGGATATGCCTTCCGCGGGAGCTACTGGATGGCGGTCACCGCCTATCGACGCGCGCTGGAGATCATGCCCTCGCTGCATCAGGCCGAGCGGGGCGCCGCGTTCCAGCGTCTGGCTGGGCGGGTCCTGTACACAGAGGAGAGCCGGCTGCGTCGTGGCGTCGGAGTATCGCCTGACACGCAGCGCTACGTGGCGTTCCCGTCGTTCGCCGGGGATTCTCTCGGCTTCGTCCCCATGCCCTACCGGTTGGCGACCGCTGCCAACCTCCGGCCCGCGACGGAGTATCACGCCGTCCTCTGGGCGGCCACGACGATGCGTGAGCTGACGCGAGAATGGATCGACGCATTTCCCACTAGCGCCGATGCGCAGGCCGCGTACTCGCTGGCGCTCGAGACGGCCGGAGCGATCGAGGGATCGACGACTGAACTTCCGCAGGCGCTCTCGCGCATGCGGCGCGCGGCGGCACAGACCGATTCGGCCGACCAGCGGGTATACCGGGACGTTGCCGTCGTGCGGCTCCTGCTCAAGCTCGACAGCCTCCCGAGCGCGAGGCGACTCTCCGATTCACTGTTGTCGTCCGTTCCTTCACCGACTCCCCATCAGGCCGGCTACCTGGCGAACCTGGCCGCCCTGACGGGACGCGCGCGACGTGCAGCGGCACTGCTGCGCGTCGCCGCGGCGGACAGCGAGCACGTGCCCTTCCTGGGCTTCGACGGTCGACGGCTCGTGCTGCCCGGTGACCTGATGCCGAGCATCCTGGCGCTTCGCGTGTATGCGGCGCTCGGCGAGCCGCGGGACAGCGTTCGGGCGACCTATCAGCAGGTGGAGCGCATGCTGCGGAGGAGCGTGCCGGCTGCGACACGACTCGCCATGCGCAGCAAGGTCCTGTGGACGCCCGCCGTGCTCGCCGAGGACGACCTTGCCGCGACGGAGCTGGCGGACATGCCCGATGCCGATCCGCTGCTGGAAATGCGTGCCGCCGTCTCGCGTCACGACGCGCGTGCCGCACGCGCCGCGGGCGATCGCTTCTCGGCACAGGCGGAGGCGTTCACGCCGGGCGCCACCGGGATCGATCGCAGGTGGGCGTACGCCACCATGCTGCTCGCCATCGGCGATAGTGCTGCCGCGATCCGGGAGCTCGACGTGGCGCTCGACGCGCTGCCGCGGGCGCGCAGTATCCTGCTGGAGGTCACGCCGCAGGCGGCTGCGGTGGGCAGGACGCTCCTGCTTCGTACGCAACTGGCCCTTCGCGAGCGGGACCGCGCGACCGCCAGGCGCCGATTCACCCAGCTGGAGCTGCTGTGGAGCGCCGCCGATACGGAGCTCAAGTCAGCAGTGGACGCGTTGCGACGGCAACTCTAGCCGCTGCGGCGGACTCGTCGCGGTGGAGCAGGTCCCACGGGCCCGGGAGGACACCATGTTCCAGTCAGACGGACAGCCACGACAACTCGTTCTCGCGCTGCTTCTGGTGCTCGCTGCTGGCGGAGGCTGCGGCAGGGGCGATACGCGGGCGGACTCGCCGTCCGCTCGTGGGGCGTCGTCCGTCCCCGCCGCCGACGATACTTCGCGCGCCGCGCTTCTGCGCGAAGCGGAGTCCCTCTACGTCTATGATCGGGACGAGCGGAAACCGCTCACGCGCACCGACCCTGACTTCAAGGGCCCGGTGGTGGAAGACAAGGCGCTGCCCGACGTCCGGATCTCGACGGCGCGACTCAAGGATCCCAGACGTCATCCGCGTTATCGCATCATCGCCCGCATCAACAGCAGTGCGCCCTACGACGGACTCGGGCTGGGCAAGGGATTCAACTACGTGTGGCGCAATTCATGGGACAGTGCGCAGGCGGGCACGTGGGTGACGAAGATCATCCCGAGCGACGCCTCGAAGCCTGATCACGTGCTCACGCGCGATTCGCGGGACATTCCCTACTCACACGGCGACGCGCGCGAGCCGCGGCTCGTGCGCATCAAGGTACACAGCGTGGCCCTTGGTCTGTGCATCGACGATCCGCGGTGCGGAGGTCACTGCGGCTATTACTGAGCGGGGCGCGAGAGGGCGACGTCGCCCGAAGCGTATGCAGGGGAGCGGTCAACCGAGAGAGGACAACGCAAATGCTTCGAACGGTCCGAGTGTCTCGTGCAGGGGCGCTTCCGCTGGTCGTCGCGATACTCGCGTGGGGGTGTACGCCGCCGCCCGGCGCCAGCGGGGGTGCCTCCGACACCACGCCATCGCGCGGCAGCGCCGCCCGTGCCCCCATCCGTCCGGATTCCGCGCATGTGCTCGAGTTGGCGAACACCTACGTCTACACGCAGTGGAAACCGCCAGTGAAGGCGGAGGAGAAGATTCACAAGGGCGTGAATCACGGGGTTCCGAAGGGGAGCGAGCCGCAGGTGATGTGGATCGCGAGGGCGGAAGAGGTCCGGGGAGGAAGCTATCCGGCGGACGAGGAGATACTCGCACTCGTCTTCAGCAACAAGGACTATCAGGGCCTTGGCATACGACAGGGATACAACTTTCTCTGGCGAAACAGGACCGCAGGCGGAGTCTGGCTGATTTCAGTCACACCATCCTCACCCACCGAGCTTGTTCGCGACAACATCGCGTACACACACTCGGGTTCCAAGGGCGAACGTCGCCTGGTGATCGAGGACTTCGATACCATAACGGCGAGCGGAGTCCGCCTCCAGAATGTCGCTCTCGGATTCTGCATCGACGACCCGTCGTGCGGCGGCCACTGCGGCTACAGCCAGTAACGTGATTCCCCTGGCGCGGCGAGCGCTAGCGAGGCGCGGCGCTGGCGGCTCGACTCGCCTGCCGCCTCTCCCTCACCCCACTCATCGTCCCGCTACTCACCAGACTCGCCGACAACGTGAAGTGAAACGTCGTCCCCACGCCGGGCTGGCTCTCCACCCAGATCCGCCCGCCGTGGGCCTCGACGATCCCCTTCGCGATGGACAATCCCAACCCGATCCCGCGGCGGTCCGCCGGATTGGCCTGCCAGAACTCGCCGAACAGCTTCGACAGCTGCTCCGGCGTCATCCCCACGCCGGTGTCCGACACCGAGAAGCGCACCCCACCCGGCGCGTCTTCGGCGCGGATGGTGATCGTGCCGCCCGCCGGCGTGAACTTCACCGCGTTGCCGACGAGGTTCGACAGCACCTGGATCACGCGCCCCTCGTCGGCGACGACCTGCTGCAGCCCGTCCGCCACCACCGTCTCCAGCCGCAGCTGCTTCTCGGCGGCGATCGGGGCGAGCATGCCTGACGCCTCGCTCACCAGGGGCGCTACCGGAACCGGTCGCGTGCTGATCGCCACGCGCCCTGCCTCCAGCTTGGCCACGTCGAGCAGGTCCTGCACGAGCCGGTTCATGCGCTCGCCGGCGCGCTTGATCCGGGTGAGGTGATCGGCCTGCTTCTCCGGCGGCATCGGGAGCTCGAGCAGGAGGGAGGCGCACATCGAGATCGTATGCAGCGGGTTGCGCAGGTCGTGCGACACGATCTTCAGCACCTGCTCCCGCGCGTCGATGCTCGCCTCGGCATCCTCGTACATGCGCGACAGGGTGGCGCGGGCCACTTCGTCGGTGACGAGACGACGGACGAGCGTCGTCACGCTCATGCTCAGCAGGCCACTGGCGAGGAGGATCACCGAGATCAGCGCCACCGGGAACCACTCCATGCGCATCACGACGGCGACGACGACGAACACGCCCATGGCCAGCGCCGTGGCGGTGCGCGCAGCGCGCCGCGACCACCGCAGCGTACCGGAGAGGCTGAGGAACGTGCACAGCGCGGTGGCCGCCGCCATCATCTCGGCATGCGGCGAGCGCACGCCCGGCGGGAGCTGCCAGGTGGCGACGAGGGTGGTGAGGATGAAGAACGAGTCCACCAGCGGGGCCACGCGCGTCATCCAGCGCCGGTACCACCCTCGACGCAGCGCCGCCACGAGTGCCGTGGAGGCGGCGAGCCACACCGTGGCGAGCAGGAGCGGCAGGAGGGCGGCACCATCGCTCACCGTCGCACGACCGGCGAGCAGGGGGAGCGCGGTGAGGGCCACGAAGGGCACGGCAACGAGCACGCGCAGGTAGCCCAGGCGCAGCTCGCCGGCACTCGCCTCGCCCAGCATCACCCGGTCGATCGCACCCGCGAGCTGGGTCGCCGACCCGGGAGGAGCGAGGTCGGTGCGGAGTGCGCGCTCGATCGAGGCGGCGAGCGCGTCGTACGAGTCGGGAGCCGTCATCGTGCCCACCGCGTGAGTGGAACCGGCAGACCGCGGAGCGAATCCAGCGTCCTACGGATACCAGCCCGGCGGCGGGTCCGCCAGAGCGCCGGCTCGAGCCGGCGCCCCGGTCACTGCCTAACGGTCGACGACTCGCGTTCCTGCGGGCGGGGTGAAGATGAACGCCTTGGCGTCTACCGGCACGTTCGTGCGGAACGACGTCAGCGTCACGGTGCGCTGGAGGCCGCTCGGCTCGGTCACTTCGAACTGCCGCACCGACGCATCCTTGTCGTCGATGTAGACGACGGCGCTCTTGAACTGTGCCTGATGTCCGGCCTTCGGCACGAGCCGGTACACGTGCGTGGCGCGACCCGCGACGGTCTTCGTGCCGAGCGGCGTGATGTCGTAGCGCGTGCGCGGCGAGGTGAGGAACTGCGCGGTGAGGTCCACCGTGCCGGTGCCCCCTTCACCGAGCCGCGACCGGATGACCTGGCCCGGCGTCGTGCTCGGGAGGTACAGCCAGACGTACTTGCCGTCCGCCACGATGCGATCGGTGGCCGGATCGTTGAACCGCACCGAGAGCTTCCCCGGACGCCGCTGCTGGTATTCACCCGAGCTGGTCAGCGTGTTGCCGGTGAGCGAATTGACGATGGTCTGGTTGAACGTCGCGCGCGCCGTCTTCACGCGCGACCACGCCGCGACGGCGCGGTTGAGCGGATCGCTCTTCGACGACTGCGCCGAGGCGGGCGCGACGGTGCTGGATGCAAGCACGCTGGCGAGCGCCAGCGTGAGAAATGGCTTTCCGGTCATCGTGCTCCGGGTTGAGAGGGTCATGGGGCGCATCGATGCCCCACGACCATGCTACCCTCGTGCCGCCGTGGTGGTCCCTGGTGCAGGCGCGAGCGACCGTCCGATGGCCTGGGCAATCATGCGCGTCTCGCGCACGAGCTGCGCGAACTGTTCGGGATAGAGCGACTGGCCGCCGTCGGAGAGGGCGCGGTCGGGATCGGGGTGCACCTCCACGAGCAGCCCGTCGGCGCCCGCGGCGATGGCGGCGCGTCCCATCGGGATCACCTTGTCGCGCAGGCCCGTGCCATGGCTCGGGTCGGCGACGATGGGAAGGTGCGACAGCTTCTGAACGAGGGGGATGGCGGTGAGGTCGAACAGGTTCCGCGTGGAGGGGTCGAAGCTGCGGATCCCGCGCTCGCAGAGGATCACCTGCCCGTTGCCTTCGGCGAGGATGTACTCGGCGCTCATCAGCAGGTCCGTGATGGTCGCCGCCATGCCGCGCTTGAGCAGCACCGGCTTGCCGAGCCGGCCCACGGTGCGGAGCAGGGAATAGTTCTGCATGTTGCGCGCGCCGATCTGGATGCAGTCGGCCACCTCCGCCACGCGGTGCGCGCCCTCGTCGTCCAGCGCTTCCGTGACGATCGCCAGCCCCGTCTCGCGGCGCGCGAGAGCAAGCATCTCGAGTCCCTTCACGCCAAGTCCCTGGAAGGCATACGGCGAGCTGCGCGGCTTGAACGCACCGCCGCGGAGCGCCGCACCTCCTGCGTCGCGTACCTGCTGCGCGGCGAGCACGATCTGCTTCTCGCTTTCCACCGAGCAGGGGCCGGCGACGATCGGGATCTCCTCGCCGCCGAAGGTGACGCCCGGCGCGATGGTGACGAGCGTGTTGTCGGCGCGCCATTCACGCGACACCTGCTTGTACGGCTTGGTGACGTGAATGACCTCGGCCACCCCGTCGAGCGACTCGAGCCGCGAGCCGTCCACGCGCCCATCGTTGCCGACGAGCCCGACGGAGGTGCGCTGCGCGCCGGGCATCGGCCGCGCCTGGTACCCCATCTCCTCGATCACCCGCACGACGCGCGTCACCTGCTCGGGCGTGGCGTCGTGCTCCATCACGATCAGCATCAGTCTTCCTCGATCTCGAACGTGGCCCCGTCCTCGGCGAGCGTGACCGGGCCGGCGTAGTGCGCCGCCACGTCGGCACGCACGTCGGTGCGCTCCACGGGCGGATAGAAATGCGTGAGCACCAGGTGCTTCGGCAGGGCGGCCGCCGCGAGCGCGCCACACTGCGCCGGCGTGAGATGCTCGGGAATGCCCATGTCGTCCGGCAGCGAGCACTCGCAGAGCAGCACGTCAGCGCCCCGTGCCCACTCGGCGAACATCGGGTCGTACCCGGTGTCCCCCGTGTACACCACACGTCGTCCGCCGCGCACGATGGAATACCCCACGCTTTCCGGGGTGTGCGGCACCTTCGTGGCCGACAGCGTCACGCCGTCGCCGAGCTCCATGGTGCCGCCGGGCGCGATCTCCACGATGGTCATCGGGAATCCCGGCTCACGGAGCCACGCCCCGAAACCGTCGGCGAGACGGCCCAGCAGGTCGGCGATCCCCGCGGGCCCGACGACCGTGAGCGGTGCGCTTCGGCCCGGGATGCTGCCGTACTTCCAGCCGAACACCAGCGTGGCGAAGTCGCCGATGTGATCGGCGTGAAAGTGCGTGAACGCCACGTGGGTGATCTCGCGCCAGCGCGGCGCATGCTGCGCGAGGCGATGCGTCACCCCGCTGCCGCAGTCCATCAGCAGCATCACCTCGCCGGCCTGGAGCAGGTGGCCGGCGCAGACGCGCGCCGGCGTGAGCGCGACCGTGCCCGTGCCCAGCGTGATCAGTCGCATGCCGCGCGGGATGCCGGCCTCACGCCGGCGCCGCGACCTCCTCGTCCGCTGTCGCCGGCGGCTGGTCCGTCGCCTCGACGGACTTGCCGCGCATGCGCACGCTCACGAGCGACGACACACCCGGCTCCTGCATCGTCACGCCGTACACGGCGTCGCCCGCCTCGGTGGTGGTGCGCGGGTTGTGGGTGATGACGATGAACTGCGTGCGCGTCTTGAACTGGTTGAGCATGCGCACGAAGCGCCCGACGTTCGCGTCGTCGAGCGGGGCGTCCACCTCGTCGAGCAGGCAGAAGGGACTCGGCTTGGTGAGGAAGATGCCGAAGAGCAGCGACAGCGCCACGAGTGCGCGCTCGCCGCTCGAGAGCAGGTGGATGCGCTGCGTCTTCTTGCCGCGCGGCGACGCATGGATCTCGATGTCGCAGTCCAGCGGCGCCTCGGGGTTCTCGAGGCGCAGGTCGCACTCGCCGCCGCCGAACAGCGACATGAAGATCGTGCGGAAGTTCTCGCGCACCTGGTTGAAGGTGGCGAGGAACAGCTCGCGCGCCGTGGCGTCGATCTCCTTGATCGCCTGGAGGAGCGACTGCCGCGCCTCGGCGAGGTCGGTCCGCTGCGCGACGAGGAAGTCGTGGCGCTTCATCGTCTCGTCGTGCTCCTCGATCGCCAGCG
>CAMLIU010000010.1 GCA_946479995.1 uncultured Gemmatimonadota bacterium
GTCGTTCACGTGGGACAACTGGTGGACGGTGGAAGCCACGGGCCGCAATGACTGGTCGTCCACGCTCCCCGAGGGACACAACTCGTACTTCTATCCCTCGGTCAACACCTCCATCGTGCTCACCGACGCCATCCCGTCGCTGCGCGGCCGTGGCAACCTGACGTTCGCCAAGATCCGCGGCGCCTGGGCGCAGGTCGGTGCCGATGCTTCGCCGTACCAGCTCCGCACGACCTACAGCGGCCTCGCCAACAAGTTCGGCTCGCTGCCGCAGTACACGCTGGGGAACACGCTGGCCAACGCCAACCTCGTCCCGGAGAAGACCCTCTCCACCGAGGCGGGCCTCGAACTCGGCTTCGGCGACAACCGCGTGACCATCGACGCGAGCATCTACGACAAGGCGACGTCGAACCAGATCATCAACCTGCCGATCTCGCCGACCTCCGGCTTCACGAGCCAGGCGATCAACGCCGGCAAGATCGAGAACAAGGGCTTCGAGGCCCTCGTCTCGGTGGTGCCGTACCGCAGCACCAATTCCGAGTGGACGTCGAGCTTCAACTACTCGATGAACCGCGGCAAGGTGGTGGACCTGTACCCGGGCCTGAGCACGATCGTGCTCGGCGGCACCTGGAGCGCCACGGTCGAGGCGCGCGTCGGTGAGCCCTACGGCGTGATCCGCGGCTACACGATCAAGAAGGACGACCAGGGCAACTGGCTGCTGAAGGACGGCCTCCCGCAGCGCGGCCCCCTCGCCGTGCTCGGCAACACGCAGCCCAAGTGGACGGGCGGCTGGAACAACACCGTCCGCTACAAGAACCTCACGCTCAATGCGCTGCTCGACATGCACATCGGCGGCAGCATCTTCAGCGTGACGAACATGTTCGGCGAGTACACCGGCGTGCTGGGCAACACCACGTACGGCCGCGAAGTGGATTGGGACAACCCGGGCGTCGTCGTGAAGGGCATCGACGAGGCGACCGGCCAGGCGAACACGGTCAACGTGACGTCGGAAGACTACTTCCAGAGCTTCTTCCGCCTGCACGAGCGGTACGTGTACGACGACACCTGGACCAAGCTCCGCGAGGTTCGCCTCAGCTACGAGCTCCCCGTCCGGCTCGCCAACAAGATGTACGCGCAGTCGGCGAGCATCGCGCTCGTCGGTCGCAACCTGGTCACGTGGACCAACGTGCCGAACATCGACCCCGAGTTCGCGTACGCACAGGGCAATTACCAGGGGATGGAGTTCGCGGCGTTGCCGAATCCGCGCAGCATCGGCTTCAGCATCCGTCTCACGCCGTAACCCTTGACTATACAAATGACCATGAGATTCAACCGACCCGCGGCGGCACTCGCGGCGAGCCTCGCGCTCGCCGCTGGAGTGGGCGCCTGCAACAGCGACCTCACGTCGCTCAACCAGAACCCGAACAGCCCGGAGAACGCTCCGGCTGGCGCGGTGTTCACCACTGGCGTGCAGAGTGCCGTCGGCCGCTGGCTGGGCTCCGGCTTCGACCTGCGCCAGATGGAGTTCGTGGTGCAGCACCTCGCCGAGGTGCAGTACCCGGACGAGGATCGCTACGCGCGTATCCGCGCCAGCGATACGCAGGGCACCTTCACGGGTGCGTACAACAACTCGCTCGAGGACTTCGAGCAGGTGCGTCGCAAGGGAGTGGAGCAGAACTCCGCTGCGGTGTACGCCCCGGCGATGGTCATGAAGCAGTGGGAGTTCGGCTACCTCACCGACGCGTGGGGCGCCATCCCGTACTCGACGGCGCTGAAGGGTGACTCCGGCATCGCCCTCCCGACCTACGACTCGCAGAAGGAAGTCTACGACGGGATGTTCGCGGCCCTCACAAAGGCGGCGGCCGACCTCGCGACCCCGGGGCCGCAGTCGCTCGGTGGCGCCGACCCGATCTACGGCGGGAGCCCCGCGAAGTGGCAGAAGTTCGCCAACTCGCTCCATGCGCGTGATGCCATGCGCATCTCGTACGTGGATCAGGCGAAGGCCAACGCCGAGCTGACCGCGGCGCTCACCGGCCCGGGCGGCGTGTTCGCCTCGAATGCCGACAACGCCAAGCTCGACTGGCCGGGCGACGGCATCTACAACAACCCGTGGGCGAACAACTTCCAGGGCCGCGACGACCACCGCATGTCGAAGACCTTCGTCGACACGCTGCTGTCGCACGCGGATCCGCGCCTTCCCATCTTCGCCATGCCGACGGTGGATTACCAGGACGGCAAGTCGACGGTGAAGTATGCGGGCCAGCCCAACGGCCTGACGGCGGCTGATGCCGGCACGTACTTCACGAGCACGTCGCGTCCGGGCGAGATCTTCTATCCTGGCGGCACGACCTACGGCACCTACGGCGGCAACGGCGGCAGCCAGCCCTCGTACCTGATGACCTACGCGGAAGTGGAGTTCATCAAGGCCGAGGCGGCCGAGCGCGGCATGGCCGGGCTCACCCCCGCCCAGGCGGCGCAGTTCTACTACGACGGCATCGCTGCCTCCATGAAGCAGTGGGGCGTTGCCCAGGCGGACATCGACGCCTACCTCGCGCGCGCCGACATCGCGTATCAGGGTGGCACGACTGGCCTGAAGCAGATCGCGACCCAGAAGTGGATCGCCCTCTTCACGGACGGCGCCCAGGCGTGGTTCGAGTGGCGCCGCACCTGCGTCCCGAACATCACCCCGGGACCGGCCGCGATCTTCAACTACGTGCCGCGCCGGCTCGAGTATCCGACCAGCGAGGCGTCGGTGAATCCCGACAATCTCCAGGCGGCGATCGACGCCCAGGGCCCGGATGCGATGAACACCCGGACGTACTGGGATACCCAGACCGCTCCGACCTGCCAGTAAGTCGGACGCAGTCGCAGCACACCGAAACAGCCCCGCCGGCATGCCGGCGGGGCTGTTTCACGCTGGGCCACAGGGCAGGGGTGGACTCCCGCCCTCCAGAGCGCTAACTTGTCCAGTCTCTACCAGTTAAGCCCCGAACCGGGCCTCCGGCCCCGAGCGTCATATGCATCCCTTCATCGAAACCCAGAAAGAGTGGCTCCGCGACAACCTCCCCCCGTTCCGCGCCGGTGACACCCTCCGCGTGAACGTCCGCGTCAAGGAAGGGGAGAAGGAGCGCATCCAGGCGTTCGAAGGGGTCTGCATCGCCCGTCGTGGCAGCGGCGTCAGCGCCACCTTCACCGTCCGCAAGATCTCCAACGGTGTCGGCGTCGAGCGCATCTTCCCGCTCCACAGCCCCATGCTGGCCGACATCAACGTCGTCCGTCGTGGCCGCGTGCGTCGCGCCAAGCTCTACTACCTGCGCAACCTCACCGGCAAGGCCACGCGCATCAAGGAGAAGAAGGCGCGCGTTCCGCAGACGGAAACCGCCGCGCAGTAACCGCCAACCTCGGCAGGGCATGCCTCGCTGGAGCACGCTCGAACGGGAGCTCCGCGCGTCACGAGGACCCCTCATCGCCGGAGTGGATGAAGTCGGACGGGGCCCGCTCGCGGGCCCCGTCGTCGCTTGTGCGGTGATCATGCCGCCGGACGCCCGCGCCATCCGCGGCGTGGACGACTCCAAGAAGCTCGACGCCGGCGAGCGCGAGAAGCTGGCGTCACGCATCAACGAGCGCGCCCTCGCCGTGGCCGTCGGCGCCGCCAGCGTGCGCGAGATCGACCGGCTCAACATCTATCACGCCGCCGTGCTCGCCATGCGGCGCGCCATCGGCCGGCTCCGGGTCACCCCCGATCACGTGATCCTCGACGGCAACCGCATCCGCTCGCTCGGCGTGGAGCACACCGCCGTCGTCGGCGGCGACGGCTGCTGCCATTCCATTGCCTGCGCCTCCATCGTCGCCAAGGTCACCCGTGACCGCGTGATGCGGGCCCTCGCGCGGCGGCACCCGCATTACCGCTGGGAGACGAACGTCGGCTACGGCACGCCCGAGCATCAGGCCGGGCTGGCATCCCACGGGCTCACGCCGCATCACCGCCGCTCCTTCGCTCCCGTCATGCAGCTCGGCCTCGCGCTCACCGTGGCGCCGGCGGCGGAGGCGGCCACGCTGGCGGATGCGCTCCAGGACGTCCTGGCGCCGATCAGCGATACCCGCGGCCCGGCGGAGGCGCGGACGGACCCCTGACCGTGGCCGTGGCGCCGACCGCCGGTGAAGTCATGCCGGTCGCTGTGTTCCTGGTGGCAGTCGGTGAGTTCCTGGTGGCGGTCGCTGCGTTCCTGGTGGCAATCGGTGCTGCGAAGGCGAAAGTCGTTGAAGCACAGGCGCAAGTCGGTGTTCCTTCGGTGGCAGTCGCTGTTCCGTAGTTGAACGTCGGTGCGCATTGGTTGCGGCCGGTGCTTGCTTCGGTGGCCATCGGCGTCTTCCTTGATGCCAGTCGCCGTTCAGTCTCGAGTCGTACAGGAATCCGGTGAACCCGATGACCTCTCATTCCGTTCTCGACGTCTTCCGCACTGGCCTGTTCGACGGCCAGGTGGCGCTCATCACGGGGGGCGGCAGCGGCATCGGCCGCGGGATCGCCGACACCCTCGCCACTCTCGGCGCGCACGTGGTGCTGGCGAGCCGCAAGCAGGAGCGCGTGGATGCCGCCGCGGCGGAGATCCGTGCTGCTGGCGGCAAGGCGAGCGGCGTCGCGGTGGACGTGCGCGAGCAGGAGCGGGTGAAGGAGGTCGTCTCGCGCGTCGCCGATGAGCATGGGCGCCTCGACATCCTCGTCAACAACGCCGCGGGCAACTTCTACGCGCCCTCGGAGTCGCTGTCGGTGAACGCGTGGAAGAGCGTGATCGAGATCGACCTCTACGGCACCTTCTTCTGCTCGCAGGCGGCCCTCCCCGCGATGCGCGCGAATGGCGGCGGGAGCATCGTCAACATCTCGATGACGCTGCACTACCGCGGCTGGCCGCTCATGGCGCACGCCACCGCCGCGAAGGCGGGGATCGATGCGCTCACGCGCACCCTCGCGCTCGAGTGGGCGCGCGACGGCGTGCGCATCAACGCCATCGCGCCGGGGCCCATTCCCACCGAAGGGGTGCGCAAGGCATTTACGCCGCCGCCCACTGCCGAGGGGGTCCCCGACGTGTTCGCGGTGGAGCGGGCGATGGAGAGCTACGCGAAGAAGGCCATTCCCCTTGGCCGGTGGGGATCGCCGGAGGACATCGGGGGGATGGTGGCCTATCTCAGCTCGCCGGCCGCGTCGTGGATCACCGGGGCCATCATGGTGGTGGACGGCGGGGAGTGGCTGGCGAAGGCGCCAGCGCAGGGCGGGTGACCATCCGGGGCTGAGGCGGGTCCGTGCCTCCAACCCTCGAATGACGCGTCACCGGGTACTGGCGAGATCGTGGACTAGTGATATGTTCGCGTACCTTCCGTCCTCGGTAGCACCCCGATGGCGCGAGACGTCGGTCCAATCCCCCACAGCAGCGCAGCGACGCAGTGACTCCATGCGTCATGCGCTGCAAGTCGCACCTTCCCCCACCCCGATGACGGTGATGCCCATGTTCGTGCAGTCGCCATCCCGTCGCTCGACGTGGATCGCCTTGCTGCTGGTCGTGGTTCCCTCCGCGTTGCTCGCGCAGGGAGGAACGATCACCGGCACCGTGACCGACGCGTCGACGCGGCAGCCCATTCCCGCCGTTCGTATCATGATCCCCGGCACCACCCTCGCGACTCAGACGAACGCGCAGGGAGCGTACCGGATCACCAACGTGCCGGTTGGCCGCCAGACGGTCGAGGTCTTCCGGATCGGTTTCCGTGCGACCTCCGACAGCGTGAACGTGCAGGCGGGACAGACCGTGACGCTCGACTTCCGCATGACGGCATCGCTCGTGACCCTGTCCGAGGTGGTCGTCACCGGCACGGCGGGCAATCAGGAACGCCGAGCGCAATCCGCGCAGGTGGCGTCACTCGATGCGGCCGAGCTGGTGAAGAGGGCACCGGTGAGCAACGTCGGCGAGCTGCTCCAGTCGCGAATTCCGGGCGTGGCCATCAGCGCCAATTCGGGTACGGTCGGCACCGCGAAGGCGATCCGCATTCGTGGCGCCTCCTCCATCAACCTGTCGAACCAGCCGCTGGTCTTCATTGACGGCGTCCGGGTCAACGACGGGTACATCGGGAGCGGGCAGAGCGGCCAGATGTTCGACCGGATGAACGACCTCAGCCCGGATGAGATCGAGAGCATCGAGGTGGTGAAGGGGCCGGCGGCAGCGACGCTCTACGGGGCCGACGCCTCCGCCGGCGTGATCCAGATCATCACGAAGCAGGGACGCCTCGGCACCAACAAGTTCACGCAGTCGGTCCGCCTCGAGGCGGGCCGCCTGAACCAGGACTGGACGCCGCCGGACAACTACGGCGTGTGTACTGCGGCGCTCGTCGCCGCGAACAGCACCAATCCGCTCTGCCGGGGGCAGGCGGAGGGCACGCTGGTTCACGACAACCCGCTGCTCCGGGTCGGCGCCTTCCGTACCGGGCACGACCGGCAGGTGGGCTGGGACGGACGGGGCGGCGGCCAGAACTACGGCTACTTCCTCTCGTTCAGCAACCAGAACTCGGAAGGCACGCTGCCCAACAACGCCTTCGAGCGCTACAACATCCGCACGAACTTCAACTACGTCCCCAGCGCCAAGCTCACGATGGACGTCGGGTTCGGGCTGGGGCAGATCAAGACCGACCTGCCGAACAACGACAACAACATCTTCGGCTGGCTTGGCGGGGCGCTGCTCGGCTCGCCGACCACGCGCGACGACTCCGGCGCGCCCAGTCGCGACGGCTGGTACGGCTTCAACCGGCACTACAACGCCATCAACTCCCTCCAGCACCAGCTGCTGACGCATCGGGTGACGACCACGCTTGGCGCGACCTACCTGCCCCTTTCGTGGTTCTCCAACCGCTTCACCCTCGGCATGGATTACGCCCAGGACGAGCAGCAGAACTTCTCGCCCAAGAACGACAGCACCTGGTACGGCGGCGCGACCGACGGCGGCAGCATCAACCGGACGGCGCGCGGCGCGGAGCAGTACACCTTCGACTACCTGGGCAACCTGCGGCGCAACTTCGGCACCCGGAACGAGTGGGAGGGCAACCTCTCGTTCGGGATGCAGGTGATCTCCAGCCGCAACAATTCCGTCTTCGCGAGCGGTCTCGGACTCGTCACCAACGCGAACAACTCCATTGACGCCGCGGCGACGACCACGGGCGGCAGCAACTTCACGGAGCAGCGCACCTTCGGGTACCTGAGCCAGCTCCAGGTCGGGTATGAGAACCGCGCGTTCCTGCAGCTGGGGGTGCGCGTGGACAAGAACTCCTCCTTCGGCCGGTCGGCCCCTGCGTTCGTGCTGCCGAAGATCGGCGCCACGTGGACCATCTCGGAGGAAGGCTTCTTCGCTCCGCTCACGCCGTACATCAACACGCTGCGGCTTCGCACGGCGTACGGCACGACGGGTCGTTCGCCGCGTCCCGGCAGCGCGCTGACGACGCTCGTCTCCGCGGCCTACAACATCACCGGGACCACTGACGCTGGCGCCATTCCCGGGAACCCCGGCAACTCGAACCTCAAGCCGGAGCGCGGGACGGAGTACGAGGCGGGTGCGGATGCCAGCTTCTGGGGCGACCGGATCAGCACCGAGGTCACCTACTTCAACAAGACGACGCGTGACCTCATCATCGCCAAGCCGATCGCGCCGTCGCTCGGCTACTCGAGCGACCCGCTGGCGAACATCGGCGCGGTGCTCAACCGCGGGGTCGAGATGACGCTCAACGTCGCCGCGCTCCGCACGGCGCCGGTGGAGTGGGACATCCGGGGCGGCGTGAACACGCTGCACAACGAGCTCACGAGCCTTGGCGGTGTGCCCGCGTTCAACCTCTACGGTCAGCACAATCGCGCCGTCGAGGGGCAGCAGCTCGGCGTCTGGATGTCGAAGAAGATCCAGTCCATCGACGTGGCCAACAGCAAGGTGATCGTTTCGGATACCCTCGTTCCGATGGGGAACCTGTATCCGACGGTCGAGTGGAATCTCACCAATACGTTCACCGTGATGCGGAACGTGCGTGTGAGCGCCCTGCTGGACGCGAAGCGCAACTTCAAGGTCTTCAACAACACGGAGTTCTTCCGTGAGACGCAGCTCGTCCGCTCCAATCGCCGTCTCGACAAGACGGTGCTGTCGCGGTACGACTACCTGCGTCGCTACGGCGACGACACCCCCGGCAATCCGGCCTTCGTCACGGAGAGCGGCAAGTCGGCCACGGTGAACGACGTCTACGAGGCGTACATCCAGCCGGGCGACTTCGTGCGGTTGCGCGAGGTGTCGGCGAGCCTCGACATCCCGCAGCGGCTCCTCAGCCGCCTCGGAAATGCGGTGCAGGACGCCACGGTCACCCTCGCCTTCCAGAACGTGAAGCTGTGGACCAACTACGGCGGCCCCGACCCGGAGGTGATCTCCAATCCGAGCGGCGTGGCAGGCCAGTTCTCGCGCGAGGATTTCCTCACGCTTCCCAATGCGAAGAAGACGCTTCTTCGCCTGAACATCACCTTCTGACCGGCGAAAGGACAATGACGACGATCCGACGCGCGGTCTCGCGCACCTGCATCGGCGCGCTCCTGCTGGCAGGGGCGGCCTGTTCGGACAAGTTTCTCCAGGTCACCAACCCGAACGTGATCGACGCCTCCACGGTCGATCCGACGACCGGGGCGGCCACGCTGGCGGCGTCCGCGCAGCAGAACTTCGCGACCGCCTATGGCTGGCTGATCATGTACGGCGCCTGGTTCACCGACGAGGCCGATGTCTCCGACACCTTCCCGACCCGGAATGAATTCGGGTTCCGGGTGATTTCAGATCTGAACGGCTCGCTGAACGGCGACGTCTGGCAGCCACTGTCGCTCGCCACGGCGTCGACCAAGATCGTGCTCGACCTCGACCTGCCGAATCCGACCACCAACATCAACCTCGCACGGGCGGCGACCTTCCGCGGCTTCTCGATCGAGATGATGGCCGAGAACTTCTGCACCGGCACCTTGCCGAAGGATCCGGCGACCGGCGGTCCGGAGCTGCAGACGGCAGCGCTGCTCGACTCCGCGATCTTCTGGTTCGGCAAGGCGATCGACGTCGGCACGGCCAATGGCACCGCCGACGGCAAGGCGCTCGCCAACGCGGCGCTGGTCGGGCGCGCGCGCGCCAAGCTGCAGAAGGGCGACAAGGCCGGCGCCCTCGCCGACGCGTCTGCCGTACCCGCCGGTTTCGTCTACAACCTCCGGTACACGGACGACCTCAGCAACCGGACACGCCTGTCCAACCGCATGTGGCAGTTCACGTTCGATCGCGGCTCGATCAGCGTGTCGGCCCCGTACCGGCTCGACGATCCCCGCGTGCCATACAAGGCGCCGGGGCAGCACAAGCTGCAGCCGCAGGATGCTGTGCCGGGCGGCTTCTACATCCAGCAGAAGTATCCGTCGTACGATTCCCCGATCCGGCTGGCCTCGAAGCTCGAGGCGGACTACATCGCCGCCGAGGCATCTGGAGACGTGACGCAGCAGCTCACGCTCATCGCCGCCCGGCGCAGCGCCAATGGCCAGCCGGTGTACGCCGGAGCGATCGATGCCGCGAGCGTGATGAAGGAGCTCTACTTCCAGCGGGCGCTCGACTTCTACCTGGAAGGAAAGAAGGTCGGCGATTTCCGGCGCAATCCGGCGTCGGTGTACGCCGTGCCGCCGACCGGTTCCGATTACCTGAAGCCGGGCTACGTGTCGATCGGAAGTGACACCTGCTTCCCACTGCCACGCGCGGAACGCGACAACAACCCGGGGATGACGCCGTAGCGCATCGACGCCCGGGCTGTGGAGAACGGCGAAAAGCATCGGCTTTCCGCCGTTCTTCATTTAAACCGCGCCGGTGGCGCCGAGCGAGGGGCCGAGCCGGGAGATCAGGGATTCCCTGATCTCCCGCTCGACCGCTTGTCCGGCGTCGTTCGATGCGCTAAACATCATGACCCGGACAACCAGCTGTTTATCGCGCTGGTAATCGCCACGGCGATTCCTCCCGTCCGGAGCCGGCCAAAGGACGCACCCTCTCCCCGGTCGGCGGATAGACAACAATTCACATAGGCAGGATATGAACAAGCTGAAGGGCACGCTCCTCGGCCTGCTCGCCCTCGCTGCCGTACCGCTCGTCGCGGTCGCGCAGGGGCGCGGCGGTGTCGTCACCGGTACGGTGCGGGCGCAGGACGGCGCTCCGCTGCCGGGAGCTCGTGTCAGCATCACGGGAACGAATCTCCGGGCCCAGACGGGCCAGGACGGCACCTATCGCATCGTCACGGTCCCCGCGGGAAGCCATGACGTGTCGGCCATCATGCTCGGCTACTCCCCCCAGTCCCAGCGCGTGGTGGTGAGCGAAGGGCAGGCGACGACGGCCAACTTCTCCCTGCAGCAGGCCGCGCTCCAGATCGGCGGGGTGGTGGTGACGGCCACCGGCCGCGAGCAGGAAACGCGTGAGATCGGCAGTTCGGTCGGAGTGGTGAACACCGACCAGGTGCCGCTTGCCACGACGAGCAGCGCCAGCGACCTCCTCGCCGGCCGCGTGTCGGGCGTGGTGGTGACGCAGAGCAGCGGCACCACCGGCGGTGGGGCGCGCGTGCGAATCCGCGGCAGCAACTCCATGTCGCTGTCCAACGCCCCGCTCATCGTCATCGACGGCATCCGTGTCGAGAACAGCGAGGCCTCGCTAACGTTCGGCGTCGGCGGCCAGTCGCCGTCGCGCTTCAACGACATCAACCCGAACGACATCGAGAGCATCGAAGTGCTCAAGGGCCCCGCGGCCGCGGCGCTCTACGGCACAGCCGCCGCGAACGGCGTCATCCAGGTGACGACGAAGCGCGGCACCTCCGGGCATCCGGACTTCCGCGTCTACGCGGAGCAGGGCCGCCTCGACCAGGCGGTGAAGTTCCCGGACAACGTGTACGCCATCGGCAACACCGTGACGCTCAAGAACGGCGTCGTCACGCCGACGGCCACGCCGCAGCGCTGCGACATCATGCGCCTGGCGATCGGTGGCAACCCGACCGGGAACCAGGTGGGCTGCACCGGGATCACCACGGTGTACACGTACAACCCGCTCGAGGCCGGGGGGGACAACATCTTCAAGATCGGCGACCGCCAGGCCATGGGTGGCAGCGTGTCCGGTGGGTCGCAGGGCGCCACGTTCTACCTCGGCACGGACTACAGCAACGAGCATGGCGTCCAGCCGATGAACACCCAGCAGCGCATCCGCGTGCAGGCCAACACCACCGGCCGCTTCGGCGAGCTGATGACGGTGGGCGCGAACATCTCGTACCTCGACAGTCGCGCCGAGCTGCCGCAGTCGGACAATTCGCTGTACGGGCTCGTGGGCATGGGCCTCTCCGGCCTGCCGACTCCGGACGCCATCGCGTCCACGCAGGGCTTCTCGGACGATCCGGCGCTGTTCTACGACTGGAAGACCTACCAGAACTACACGCGCCTCACCGGCTCGGTGCACGGCGAGTTCCGTCCCCTCACCTGGCTCAGCTTCAACGGCACGGCGGGCATCGACCGCTACGCGCGTGAGGATCGCAACCGCATCCCGCGCACGAGCGCTTACAGCGTGTTCGGCCCCCCGTACGAGTTCGGCTTCATCCAGAGCAACACGTCGGACATCTACGACCTGACGACGAACCTGAGCGGCACGGCCATCCGCGACATCCGTCCGGACCTCGTCTCCACGACGTCGGTCGGCACGCAGTACATCCGCGAGCACAACCACCAGGTGTACGCCTTCGGCGCCGGCCTCACGCCGGGGATCGAGACGTCGCTCGCCGGTGCCACGTCGGACTTCGCCGCCGGCGAGACCAACTCGCCGAACGCGACGCTCGCCGCCTACCTGCAGCAGCAGTTCGCCTGGCGTGACCGGGTGTTCCTCAACGCCGCGCTGCGCGCGGACAAGAACACCGCGTTTGGCCAGGACATCGGCTGGATCTCGTATCCGTCCGTCAGCGGCTCGTGGGTCATCTCGGACGAGGGCTTCTTCCCGAAGTTCGACGCCCTGAGCAGCCTCCGCCTGCGCGCGGCGTACGGCCAGGCCGGCCTGCGCCCGGGTCCGACGGCGGCCATCCAGAGCTTCAGCGCCAACGTCACCACGCGTGAGCAGACCGACGTGGCGGCGATCACCTTCGGCTCGATCGGCAACCCGAACCTGAAACCGGAGCGCACCACGGAGATGGAGCTGGGCTTCGAGAGCCAGTTCTTCGCTGATCGCCTCGGCCTCGAGCTCACCTACTACAACAAGGACTCGCACGACGCGCTCGTCAGCAAGCCGCTGCCGCCGTCCGCGGGATCCGCTGGGAGCCGGTTCGAGAACGTGGGCTCCGTCAACAACAAGGGCGTGGAATACATGCTCAGCGGCACGCCGATGCGTGGCGACCGCCTGGAGTGGAACGCCTCGCTCTCCGGCTCGTTCACGCGCAACCGTCTCACCGACCTCGGCGTGGATGCGCAGGGCAAGCCCAACGCGCCGATCAGCATCACCAGCACGCAGCGCCACGTCCAGGGCTACGCGCTCGGGTCGTACTTCCACTTCCCGATCGTCAGCTACAGCGACGCGGACGGGAATGGCCTGCTGAGCGCGAACGAGGTCAACGTGCGCAGGGATACCGTCGTGTACCTCGGCAATCCCTTCCCGACGCGTGAGGCATCGTTCACGACGGACCTCACCTTCGGTAAGGTGGTGAAGCTGTCTGGCCTGCTCGACTACAAGGGCGGCATGAAGCTCCTCAACATGACGCGCGCGTGGCGTGAGAGCACCCGCGATCTCGGCAACAGTGCGGCGCTGTACGACGCGAGCCTGCCGCTCGATCGCCAGGCGGCGATCGTCGCGCGGTCGGCCTACACCTCGTACGCCGGCTACGCGGAGAACGCGAGCTTCGTGAAGCTGCGCGAGGTCGCGCTCACCTTCATGGTGCCCAACCGCTACACCAGCCGCCTCGCGGCGCAGGGGCTGAGCATCACCCTCGCCGGCCGCAACCTGCACACCTGGACGAAGTACACCGGCCTCGATCCCGAGCTGAACTACGCCGGCCAGGCCAACTTCACCACCGCGGACTTCACGACGGTACCGCCGAACCGGCTGTTCCAG